>JAAFJK010000522.1 GCA_013298105.1 Cytophagales bacterium | reverse complement strand
TTCTTTCATCACTACTTTGTGTTCTTCCCAAATAGCTATGTAAGTATTGGCAGAAAGGCGTACCAATTTGGGGCGATGCACACTTGTAAATGTTTCGCCATGGGCAGGCAAGGACTTTGTGTTTTCATATTTTGTACCAAAGGAGGTAAGCCAATTTACGCCTGCGGTTTGAATTTGGCGGTTTGTCAGTTCACCACTTTGAATTTCCTCATGCACAGGCATAGAATAGCTTGCCCAATTCCAGCCATCTGTCGCGCTTGGATAGGTTACTAACTTGCCTACGCCATTGCTGTTCACAATTTTGGAATTATCGACCATTTTGGGTGCTTGACTGTAATCGTCTTTGCTGTGGTGGCGCATATTCGAGGGTTGTTTGTCAAAATCCTTTTTCACATGAACTACTGCCAAATCGCGTGGACTCATGAGCCACTGCATACCTGAAGGTTTTGCCCAACTGTCCCAATCGCGCTCACTCGTAAAAAGAGCCAAATAACCATCTCCTGCATCTACGCCAAGTTGTACGTTGCCAATTTCACAATGGGTGTTGTTGCCCACATTGGTACGCGAATAAATGGAGCGTACATAGGCAATACTGGGGCGAAAAGGGATAGGGTCATTGGGCGACATTTTCATGAGCGTAAGACTTACATCATGGTCGCGGTTCTCAAACACAATAAAATCGTTGCCATCAAAGAACAAGCGATTATCTACAGTATGTTGATAAAGCGTTTGGAAAAGGTCTGTCGTTTGGTTGCTTCCTGCCAATGGCACAAAGCCCGAATGTGCGTGCGCACTCATAAAATTGAGTTCCATAGCAAGTTTATCCTTGCCTACCATGAGGCGCGAACTTCCCCAATCATTGGGCGAGTTTACCAAACGCTCATCGCCACATTTATTTTCGTCCCCACTTTTGGCACTCCAAAAAAGTTGGTCATTCTTATAAACGTGCAAAGGCTTGCATTTTTCCGCATCTTCTTCTGTGCTGTATTTTTCAAATGACATGAGGTAGCTGTTGCCTTGCGCATCTTTGGCAAAACCTGCTAATTGCCCTAAACCCTTAGCATTTTTGGCTTTTGTTTTGGCATAATTGCCTTTCGAATAGTTCGCAAGTTTGATGTTGTTATCGCCTTGCATCTGCCAAGCTACTTCCAACGAACCATCAGGATTGGCAAAAGGAATGATTTGCACATAAGGCGAGTCTTGCGAATAGGTATCAAAGGGCGTGCCTTGACTCAAATCCATCACAAGTGGCGCAACATTCGCATCTGCAAACTCCACCATAGTCAAGGGCGCAATTTTCCAGTTGCCATTATAGACTTTTACATGAGGACTGATGCCTTTTTCAAAACAAGTGTTCCATTCAGGCGAGGAAGTGTTGATTTCTGCCCACTCATCTCCCACATTGCCACTGGCACTTTGCCACGCGAGCGCACCATCAATTTTAACGTCCCAACTAACCGCAGTAGAATGAAAAATCCAAGTTTTGCCTTTGATGTTTTTTTCCTCTCGGCGATATTTGATTTCAGTGGCATTTTTCCTGCTCGTTTTGAGCATCTCAGCCAAGTCTTTGGGGACTTTCACGTCATAAACGGTTTTGCTACCCTCTTTGCGAGGTAGCCAATAGCCTTGCGCACTTGCCTCGTGGTAGGCAAGGCAGGCAAGACATAATGCAAGGTAGGTAAGGATTTTTTTCATGTTGTTTTTTAGGTTTATTCGGGTATGTTTGAGAACTTGTCTAATATTTTGCTTGATTGTGGCATAGGCATCTTGCCCAATACTGTCAATTTAGGGTTTTGAGTTGGGCTGTAGAACAGGCTTTTAGCCTTTTTATGTAGGCTACAGGCTGAAATTTTTGCTTTATTGTGGTACAGGCATCTTGCCTATTTAATAGCTATTCCTTAGGCGTACCCTGCCATGTAACTATCCCCACTTCTGGGTTATCCCGTTTAAATCCCACCAGTTTTAGCACGCCCATTCTATCGTTTATATACAGGTAGGTCTTGTCGTCCCACACATCAAAAAACCTTTTACTAGAACTGTCTGCTCCCTTTACGCCAGGCGTAAAGAAGTAATCTCTAAATGGATAAGTTCGAACACTAAACAAACTGTACCTCAAGCGATATTTATAAAATTCTCCTACTTGCTTGAACATATCCCATGTCCAAATAAGCTTTTGGGTACTTTTTTCACGACATATCATTTTACCACTTTTGAAGTTAAAGTTAATGATGTGATTACTCGTTTCTTTTATCCATTCTCCGCTGGATGCATGAATCTCGTCCATATAATCCATAACAAGCGACCAGCCCTTTTCTGTTGGTGCTGCATAGATGTCATTTTTAGTTTGTGCTTGCGCAAAGCCTGTAGCGCAGAAGCAAAGCAACATAAAAAATATTTTTCTCATCATGATAATTGTTGAGGTTAAAAGGTTAGTTTATTCTGCTTCTATATTTCGCATAAGTGTAAAAGCATCATGTGCTGCTTCTTCGTTGTGAGCCAAATATTCTACCGCTCCATGATAGAGTTTTTTGGTTGTAGGGTGCGTAAAAGCGAAGAACAAAAATGCCTTGCCCTTGTCTGCATACTCACCCGAAGTGGGTTTGCCATATACATACGAAATCCGTAATTCTTTCGTGTTTTCTTCCTTGGCATCATCAGAGTGTTTACCGTCCAATTGGTAGTCGTCTGCCCATGCTTCCAAATATTCATCCAATTTATCAGGCTCGATTGCTTCATGTGCTTGGCGCATATAAAAAGCAAGTTTTTCATCTTTGATAACCAAATAATGCACATCTTTTTGAACATCTGTCATGGTAGTCATGGTAAGGAAAGTAAGTTGATGCCCTTCCCATTTGTGGTGTTGAGCCATACCCTGTAGGCAGGCAAGACACAAGAAAGCGAATAGTAAGAGTTGTTTTTTCATAAAACAAGGTTGTTTTTTTACCTCTCTCTATCAGGATAAGCCATGAAAATTAAATAAGATGCTTATTTGACTCACGCAAAGCCACGCTGTAAGCGTTTATTGGTATTGTCTGCGCAAAAGCTCAATAACAGACGCTTACAGCGTGGCTAATAATTTTTTACGCTTTTCCTAAACAAGAGAGGTTAAAGTGGGAAAATTATTATTCTATGGGGGTTAGTTTCCAATACTGCCCTGTCAAATCACCTGTTTTGGTCAAGCGAAGTTGCGCATTGTCGTCAGCACTTACCACCTCTAACGAAAAGCCTGTGCCTCTCCATTGAGTAGTCAGTCTATAATAGCCCTCATGTTCTTTTACAGGCGTTATGCGCCAATATTGCCCCAAAAAAGGTCATGTTTTAGTAACGCGGAGGCGGTCATTTGTGCCATCATTCACAACGTCTAAAGATTTATCTTTACCTCCAAATACGTTGGTAATGCGATAAAAACCACCTACACCTCCTGTAACTGAAGCAGGAACAGGTGTAATAATCCAATGCTGTCCGCTAAAATCGCCTACATCAGCCATATTGATTTTTTCGTTTTTTTCGCCATCATTTACCATGTCTAAGGCTTTTTCATCGCCAAGCCATTCGGTAGTGAGGCGGTACGTGCCTGCTTTGATTTGAGCGAAGGCATTTGAAGTGATACACAAGGCTACAAGAGCCAAAAGGAGCATTTTTTTGAATTTCATGAGTGAAAATTGGGTTTTAATTAGAGAAAAAAATAGTGAATGTTTATGTGTAATCGTGTTCATTTACTGCTCCAAATTGTCGAGCCTGTGCCATCGACTACGCGCAGCGTGTAAGAATTCCAATCTACTTGTAGCTTTGGTTTCCCCCTTCCAGTTTTGACTTTAGTTTGCCATAACATGGTATGGTCTTTTTCCACGAAAAGTTTGCCATAGGCACTCAAGGCAAACCTTTGCCCACCAGAACCATTCGTGCCTGATGCCCACATAGGTCTTTTGTTTCTGTCAAACAATACTACGTTGCCATCTTGTTGGAAAACAAACTGACCATTGGGGTGTGTTTTTGAATTGCCTTTTTCGAGAACTTCCTCGTAAGTCAAAAGGTCGCTCCATGTTCCCTGTAACTTGGTAACAGTAGCCGTAA
>JAAFJK010000282.1 GCA_013298105.1 Cytophagales bacterium | reverse complement strand
ATAATTTGATAACGACATAACTAATTTGTGAAAGAGGCACGCGGATAACGCGGATTTTACAGATGACAACGGATTTTTTAATCTCTGAAATATAGAAAATCCGTCAAAATCCGCTTAATCTGCGTTATCCGCGTGCTAAAAGTATTCACAAAAACGTTACTAATCTTTAAAGTCGTTATCAAAGTATAATAATTATTTCTTTTGCCACGTGGCACGTTTTGAAGAAAGAAGCTATAACTATTTCTTTCGCTATGTTGCGCTTTTTTCAAGAAAAAAGCTATGTTTATGAAAAACCACAAACCCTTAGTTTGTGGTTTTTTATTTTTTTTCAGACTACATTTACTTCAGGTATGATTTGAATACCAAACTTTTCAAACAGGTCGTTTTGGATTTTTTGGGCTAAGTCCAAGATTTCCGCCCCTGTAGCGTTCCCATAATTCACGAGTACGAGTGCTTGCCGTTCGTGTACGCCTGCTTCTCCCCTTCGGTAGCCTTTCCAGCCTGCTTGCTCTATGAGCCAGCCTGCAGGAATTTTCACACATTCGGCTTCACTGGCAGGGTAGGCAGGCAAGGTAGGATATTGTTTTTTAAGGGCTTCAAATTGGGCAAGAGGAATTTCAGGATTTTTAAAAAAACTGCCTGCATTGCCTATCTCGGCAGGGTTTGGCAATTTACTTTGCCGAATTTTGATAACGGCTTGGCTTACTTCGCGGGGGGTAGGCAAGGTTATTTGCATTTCAGCAAGTGTCTTTTGAATGTCCCCGTAGGCAAGTTGCAAGTCTGGTACAGTCTGCAACTGAAAATCAACCCAGAGAATGATGTATTTTCCTTTATGGGTAGTTTTGAAGATGCTACTTCTGTATCCAAATGCACAATCTCTGTTTGTAAAACTATGTATTTCGTGTGTTTCGGTATGGTAGGCAAGGACATTTGTGATAAATTGCTTGACCTCTACCCCATACGCCCCAATATTTTGCATAGGCGAAGCCCCCACACTCCCATAAATAAGCGATAGATTTTCCAACCCATACAAACCGTTTTCAAGCGTCCAACTCACAAACTGATGCCAATTCTCGCCTGCCCCTACCCGCACCTTGCCTACCCCTTCCTTGCCTACCGATATGCCTTTTACTTGGTTAACAAGTACAAGCCCCTCAAAATCTTGGGTAAAAAGCACGTTACTTCCTTCGCCCAAAACCATAAAAGGCACGTGCTTATAAGTAGTCAGCAAAGTCTTTAGCTCGGCTTCATTGCTGAAAGTAGCCCAATAACGCGCCTTTGCTTCTATGCCAAAAGTGCTAAAGGGTTTCAAAGAAACATTTTCTAAAACCTCCATATTTCTTTATTTTAAGACCGAAGCCAATTTATCCTCCAAAGCCTTTCCGCGCAGATTGCGGGCTATGATTTTGCCTTCTTTGTCAATCAAAAAAGTTTGGGGAATGCTCTGCACTGCATAGCTTTTGGCGGCTTCAGATTGCCAGCCTTTGAGGTCAGAGATATGCTGCCAAGTGAGTTTATCCTGCTCGATTGCCTTCAGCCATGCATCTTTTTTATTGTCAAGCGACACGCCCAAAATTTCAAAACCTTTGTTCTTATAGGCATCATAGAGGCGGACTACATTTGGGTTTTCCATACGGCAGGGCTGGCACCAAGAAGCCCAAAAGTCAATCAAGACATATTTACCCCTCAACTCACTGAGTTTTAAGCCCTTGCCTTCGGGCGTAGCAAGCGATATTTCGGGTGCGCTTTTGCCTTCGGCTACGTGGGCAGAGGCTTCATATTTCTTTTTGGCGGTGGCAAAATAGGCTACAGTACGTTTGGTATAGACAGAGTGTGGCAGATTCTGTTCATAATTTCCAAGTACCTTTTCAACATATTCTCTATCTTCTTCATAATCAATTCCTTGCAAAGCCACCAAACCCACTATAGAGGGCTGTATCGTATCAATCATACCTTTCAGTATAGTCGCATTACTTTTCATCATGTCTGCGTATTGTAGTCGGAGTGCCTCTCGGGTAGCTTCAGAAGTTGTCTGCTGAAAAGCTACATCAAGTTTTTCACGCTTTACTTTTAGGTCTGCATACAATTTATCGACTGCGAGATAGTATTTTGAGTCGGCTGAACCTTCTATTTCATACTTATTTTCTGCCCCTTGATTGCCAAATATGATTTTGATTTCGGGTTGTTTGGGGTTCAGTATAAGCGGAATATTCAAATCTTTGAATATTTGGAGTTGAAAAATATCCGACTCTGCGATTTTTTGAGTGAATTGAAAACCTTTGGCATCTGTTTCAGTAGAATCAATGGCTTTGAAGGCATTGTCCCCAAATTTTTTGAGATATACTTTTGTTTTTTGAGGCGTTTTAAAAACTCCTGTGATGACTACAGGGGTAGCCTGTGGATTATCTGTTTCAGTATCGGCTTTGTCTGCATTTTTTTCGTTGTTTTTGGGCTGTTCGCACGCCGTAAAAAGGGCAGGCAAGGCAAGGAGTAGCAAAAGATAAATCGTGTTTTTCATGTGGCAAAATTAGTCTGAAAAAACGTTTTTTGCAAAAAATATTTGGTATTCTCACACACGCCTTGTATTTTTGGAGAAAACTATTCAAAAACAACATGAATATTGAGCTATTGGTACTTACGACCTATCAGATGCTTTTGGCACTTACGTTTGGGTTGCTGACGGTTTTTATCACTTTGCGCATCATCAACAAGTATATTTTGCGGATTGATTTTTTGGAATTGGTACGTGAGGGCAATATTGCATTGGCTATTTTTGAGGGCGTTTTGATTTTTTGTGTGCTGTTTTTGGTAGAAATAAGCATTTTGCCTTCTGTAGATGCGCTGCGGACTATGGTCATCACGCACCGCGTGTTTACTTTCAAAATGTTTGCCATTTCGTTTGGATATTTTCTTTTGTTTTATGCTATTTCATTGGTTTTTAGTTATTTGCTGATTATGTCTGCGTTTTATGTATTCATATCTGCTACCGCAAAACTTGATGAGGTCAAGGAAATGAAAAAAAATAACATAGCCGTTGCGCTCTTGGTAAGTGCGGTTTTGTTGAGTGTTACGCTGTATATACGTCCCTCTTTGGGCAATTTGGTCAATAGTTTTGTGGATTATAGGACACTTGAGAAGCCTGTGGTAGTAGATTAGAAATATTGTAACAATTTAGCCCCCAGCCCCAAAGGGGAGTTTTTGTGTAAGTTTGCATTTAAACTTGCCTACCAAAACACTAAAATAGGCGAAAATTGGAGATAATTCTCCCCTTTGGGGCAGGGGGCTAAATAGTTACGAAATATTTTAGGAATGAAAATAAAATAACATGATAATTTCACTCACGCGAAGCCACGCTGTAAGCGTCTGTTGGTATTGCTTAACCGCGTAAAAGCTCGATAACAGACGCTTACAGCGTGGCTAAATATTCTCAAGTTATTTTTTACTCGTTCCTTAGTATCAAAAAAAAGGCAAACCTTTAGGTTTGCCTTTTTTGTTATTCCAAAGTTGCATGGCGTTTTTGGGCTGTAGAAAGCATTTTCCAATATACTATAGGTATATTCACAAAAATATCTACAGGCACCGCGAATACTTCCGTATCTTCTAAGAAAAATACTTCAAAGGTACGTTTGGGCAGGGCGTATGGAAATACATTTTCACTCCCCAAAAAGTCGCCTTTCTTAAGATTTTCAATTACACCGCCTGCTTCAGTTAGGAGTGCGCATTGCCCTTTGGTAAGGATATAAATGTGTGTTTGAGAATCTTCTATAGGGATACTCTCGCCTTTGAGGAACGATTTTTCAGAGATAGAATTGGCTATTTTGATATATACAGGCAAGGAGATGTTTTCACTCAAAAGCCAAGTAGCACTTAGTTGGGTTACAGTCTTTTCGAGTTTATTGAACTTCTCCACCATGTCGTGCTTTCTAACCAAGCTCAAGTACATCTCGGCAGGTATTTGCAAAGCCCAGATATGACAAGACGCACGACAAGTGATTTTAGCGGCAAGGTCTTGGTCATCTATATAAAATCCTACGAGCGAACCAGCCGAAAGAGAGTTCTCCATGCCTATCTCTGGCACTATCTCTACTGCGCCTGTAAGCAAAAGATATACGTGCGTAAAGCGCATACCACGCCTAAAGAGCGTATCGCCTGCATTCATAGACACTATGGGGCAGTTGAGCAGGAAGTTGATGTCGTATTCGGGGATTTCAGGGAAATAAAAACGAAGGTGGTCGTGTGCAAAAACACGCAAAAAGCTCTGTTGTGTTTCTACCAATGGCTCTACAGCCCCAAAAGGTGCATTTGAACCTATTTGTTTTTCATCACTGTTTAGTGGACGTGATATGTGTGCAAGGAATATTTTTTCAGTAGGGTCTTGCGCAAAATCTTTTGCTTCGCCATGTATCAGCCCACCGCCCACGTCTATTTTTTTCAAATCTGTAGGTATCAGGTAGTCACGTTTGATTTTGGCAAGCGCGTCATCATATATTTTTTCTTCAGTATTTTTGAAGATATTGTCTTCCAATACTCTGAAAGAAGCCACATCAGCGAGGTGTCCATAAGAGCGGTAGCCATTCTCCCAAAAAGTACGGAAATAGAAAATATTAGTTTCTACAGGGTGAGGAGAAAGTACAGGCATGACATCTAAGCCCTCTATGTTATTCCAAGTATCTATCTCAAGGTCATGAACATCAAAAAATTTATAAAAACTTTCCTCCCCAAGCGACATCAAAGCACAGAGTTTTTTGGCTACAGAGGAGCGTACCAAGGGACTTGAATAATATTTTATCTTGTGGTCTGAGCGCACAAATGAAATCAACCCTGCAAAGTGGTCATCATGGGCGTGTGTATTGAATATGCCCGCTACTTCATTGATGCTGATGCCCAGCGCGTTTAGGCTTGTGAGCAAGTCGGGACCTGCATCTACGAGATATATTTTTCCCTGAAACATAATCAGGCTTGCCATACAGGGTCGGTTTACGTCCCAAGCATCTCCTTCGCCTGTATGAATGATAGAAAAATATTCTCTGTTTAATTTATAAAAACTTAGATAGTAAGGAGGGTCATAATACTCTTTAGCTTTTAGGTTTAAGTCCACGACTACATATTGGTCTTCGTAGCTTATTTCGTATATATTGATGTCTTTGCGTTTGATGAATACGCCGCCTTTGATTTCTACAGGTTCATTTTCTATGGGTAGTTGTCCTATGAGCGTATCTGAAGTTTTTATTTTACCAAACGCAAACTTTAGCTTGATACGCATAAGTTCTTCTGCCTGCTCCTCACTTATGCCCGTTTCGAGCATTTCTTCCTTGCTTATAAGTCCATAGTTACCTCTATAAAAGTATTCCATTTGCCCTTTTATTTGGGTTTTGTGTCCCATAAGGAGAGGTTTATCACCTGTATTGCCAGGGTGGTTGGGTATCAACATTCCTTGCAAATAAAGCATTTGAAGCAGTGGAAACTCTGCCAAATTGGAGATATAGCCATTCTGTAGTAACACATCAGACAAAAGGATAGCGTTCGGACCTGTTTCGTATCTGAAGCCATCTTTTTCGACCACATCAATAAGCCCCCGCTTCTTGAGGTGCTTCACTGTATCAGCAGGGCAACCACAAAGAATACGAAGTTTGGCATCTGGTACTGTTACGAAATAAATGCCTGTATTAACCTTGACAAGTTCTATCTTTTTTTGCACACCTTTTGTAAGTTAAAGATTGTAGAAATGTTTTGTATTGCCAGAAAACCGAACAGTTTTTTGGGTAAATGTTTGCTTTGCAGATGTTCTTTCTCTAAATATTTACAAACATAGATTTTTTGTTTTGAATTTACAAATATTTCTATCAAAATATTTTTGTCAGTTATGTTCTGCTCATGAATTTGAGCCTTTCTCTGAACTCAAAATTGGGTTCAATGCCTTCCAAGTTTTCAGAAAGTTCGGCTTTGATGCCATGCACAAAGTACATATCTATCTCGCCTTTTCCTTTGGCATTGACTTTGCCACGATATTCACACTCAAAAAAATCTTTGATAAGTTCGTAAGTAGCACCTGAGATATTGATTTGATTTACTTCGCCACTACTCTCCATGCGGGAGGCTGTATTGACGGTATCACCCCAAATATCGTAGGCAAATTTATTTTTACCAATCACTCCTGCAATAAGTGAACCACTATTGATGCCTATGCGCAATTCCCAAGGCGGCAATCCTTTTGCTATAGCGTCTTCACGAAGTTGGTAGGTGTAGCGTTGCATCTCGAGTGCCGCAAGCGTAATCTCTATGGGATTGGATTGGTTTGGGGTAGGCAAGCCGCCCGCGCACATATAGGCATCGCCTATGGTTTTGATTTTCTCTAATTTGTATTTATTGATTATCTCATCAAAAGCTGTAAAAAATGCTTCCAGATTTTGCACGACTTCTTGGGGCGTAAGCAGGGCGGAAGAATTGGTAAAGCCTTTCACGTCTGTAAAAAGTACAGAGGCAAGTTCATAGCTTTTTACTTCGGCTTTGCCAAACATTTTAAGTTCTTCGGCTATGTCGGCAGGCAAGATATTGAGTAGTAATTTTTCGGATTTCTCTTTTTCATGGTTGATGAGGTCGCGCTGACGTTGAAGCTCTTGGCTTTGTTCGTTCATTTTTTCCTCAAAATAATTTTGCCTTCTTGAGCGTTTGATAAGTACAGAAAGGATACCTTTCATGACCTCCAGCCTATCACTCATCAGTTTATAAAAAACTTCCTGCCCCAGTGTGAGCAGTCGAGTTTTGACGATGGCTGTAGCCGAAGCCGAGCGCGCACCCGAATCAGGCTCAAGCAAGGTATATTCTCCAAATACTTGCCCTTGTCGGAGGACTGCAAATACATACGCACCGTCATGAATCCTAACCGCACCTTCTACTATCAGATACATCTCATGTCCCTTATCCCCTTTTTTAAAAATGGCTTCTTCAGGCTTTATGGTTGCCTCTTGCATGGCATTGGCAATGTCAGTGATAACTTCAGGTGAGGTATGTTCAAAAATACTTACTTTGCTAAGGATTTCTACACGAGAGAATATATCAACGTTCATGAGTAAGTTAGTTTAGGTGGTTTAATAAAATTTTGTTGCAAAATAGTTATTTTTTCTAAATAATCTATAATTTACAAAAAAAAACTGAAAATTCTAAACTTTGGTTCTGTATTTTTTTAAGTGATGGGGTACATTGTCATGCTGAGCGAAGCGAATAAACTCGTTGTTAATCAACGATTTGTGAGTGAAGTATGAGATTCTTTGCTTCGCTCAAAATGACAAAAATAGATTTATCACTCAAAAAAAATACAAGAGTTAAACTTTCAGCCCCAAATAAAGCATCATATTTTTTCGTAACTATTTAGCCCCCAGCCCCAAAGGGGAGTTTTTGTATAAGTTTGCATTTAAACTTGCCTACCAAAATACTAAAATAGGCGAAAATTGAAGATAATTCTCCCCTTTGGGGCAGGGGCTAAATAATTAGATTTTTTCGGTTGTCTGACAATTTTTGTGGAGAAGCATTTTTTGAGCAAATTAGTAATTTAAGAAACGCCTTTTTTGCTCAATAGGATAGGGTTTAAAACCCTATCCTATTGAGCAAAAAAAGCTACCACAAAAATTGTCAGAGAACCATAAATTAGTAAAACCGTTTTTTGCGAATTGACAACCCAAAAAACCATAAATCCAAAATCGTAAATCATAAATCCCCATGCGCCTCAGTTTATTGCTTTATTTGCTTGCTTTGCGTGTCTGTATGGCACAAATATATACCTTCCCTGTCAATCCAAACCAAAAAGCTTACCTCACAGGCAACATGGGCGAGATACGTGCGGGACACTTTCACATGGGACTTGATGTATTGGGCAATACAAACACGCCCATTTACGCCTCGGGCGATGGCTATGTTTCCAAAATCCGCGTATCTTCGTATGGTTATGGCAAAATCATACACATCACACACCCCAAAACAAAACACCAAACTGTCTATGCCCATCTAAACGGTTTTGCGCCGAGATTGGCTACCTATATGCGCCAAAAACAATATGCAGAAGAAAAATTTGAAATAGAAATCTTGCCTGCCCCGCACGAGCTACCCATAACCAAAGGCGAAATCATAGCCTATATGGGCAATACAGGTGCTTCGCAAGGTTCACATTTGCATTACGAAATCCGAACATTAGATGATATAGCCCTGAATCCTTCAGAGTTTGGGTTCAAAGAAATCCCCGCAGATGGTACGCCTCCCGCTCTGAAGCGCGTAGCTCTTGTAACGTTGGCAGGCAAGAGCCGAGTGAATAACATTTGGGGCAGGCAAGAGCTTACGCCTGTGTTGGTAGGACGCGGACAATATAAACTTGCCTACCCTGTCCTTGCCTACGGAGAGGTGGGACTGGAAGTCTGGGTAGATGACCTGATGGACAATGCCACGAATACATACGGGATAAATCGCCTTGAGCTATTCGTGAATGACAAAAAAACATTCAGTTTTCAACTTAGCAAAATCGCCCACGAACACAACAAATGCATGAACCTCCATGTGGATTATGAAACTATCAGACAGCGCAATCAAGGCTTTCAAAAATGCTATTGGGCAGAAGGAAATCGGCTCAAGGGTGTATATGACCTGAAGGCAGGCAAGGGCATTCCATTCATCAAAGACAAACAAACCTACAAAATCAGGGTAGAAATGTATGATGTGGTAGGCAACCGAACCACGCTAAACTATGACATAGTAGGTAAGAAACCCGAAAAATCAAACTTTACGGCACAAAAAAATAAATTCAAAAAAACCGCCCTGAAGTATAAAATCAAAGAAAATTGGTTAGTTTTGGAGGCTTACAATCTTACCAAAGGAGGCGAACAAGCACAATTAGCTTTCAATGGTATTTTTGAAAATATCCCGCTCGTGAGTATGCAGGCAGGCAAGGCGGTGTATGTATGGGATTTGCGGCAAGGACTACCCGACTTTGCACAAGTAGGAGGCGTGAAGCGCACGTTTAGTTTCCGAAAACCTATCTTACCCAATAAAAACAGCCAATACAAAGACAAACGCCTCCGCGTGGACTTTGCCCGCAATCCACTCCATGATACGCTGTACCTCGAAGCGAGCGCGTGGCAAGACAAGCTATTCATAGGCAATCCGCTCATGCCTTTGCTTGAGCCTATCGTAGTGAGTTATGCCTTGCCTACCCTCCCGCGTGATAAGTCAAAAATGGGCGCGTACCATCTGGGCTACGACTACCAAGAAACGTGGTGGGAAGGCAATACACTCTTTTTTAAAACGCGCACATTTGGGAATTTTCAGCTCAAAAATGATACTGAACCACCCAAAGCCACGCTTTTGCGCAAAAGTCCACAACAAGTGGTTTTGCAGGTAAAAGACAATTTGGCGGGGCTGAGTGAGTACAAAGCGTGGCTGAATGGCAAGTTTATACTGCTGGAGCATGAATACAAAGGCGGTTATCTCACTACTGATGCGACCTTGCCTGCCCCCACGCTCACAGGTACACTCGAGGTATGGCTGAAAGACCGCACAGGCAACGAAGTAAAACAAAAATTTAGCTTATAGTTATGCAAAAACTCCTATTTTCTTTCCTGCTATTTTGTGCAAGTACATCTTGCCTGCACGCCCAAACGGATACACTCAAAATAGCCCTAAAAACAAGCACTGTGCAAAAGACTTCTTGCGAAAGTGCTATTTCTGATACCTCAACCCTGCCCTTCTCCAAATGGAGAAGGGTTAAAAAGACTTTCGCAAGAAGTCTAAATAAAAGTGGGGCAAATTGTTAGCTTGTTTTACACAGTGCATGGTTCAGTGGGCATTGGTGGTGTTGTAAGTTCGTCTGATTCTACTACCTTGCAACCCGCAGGCAGTCGTTTTGATTTTGAAAGACCACAAATGGCAGGTATGACAGGGGGCGACAGTGCCACTGAAACGGTCTTTTTTCAAGCTCTCAAGGCAGGCAAGGCTACGCTCACTTACAAAAGAAATTTTAGAGGCAAGATAGAAAAGACTATCAAAATAAAAGTGAAGGTAAGGAGGTAGGAAAGCAAAACCTTGTTTTCATATTGCAAAGTTAGAAAAATATTTAGTATCTTTGCATGGAAAAAATGATT
>JAAFJK010000078.1 GCA_013298105.1 Cytophagales bacterium | reverse complement strand
AAAAAGCCCCTCTCCTCAAAGGAGAGGGGTTGGGGAGAGGTCTAAACTAAACCCCTAAACCCCCCAATCCAATGAAAAAAACATTTGTATTATTCGCTCTTGCCTTCTTATTGGTAGGCTTTTCGCAAGCCTTTGCGCAAACTCCCGACATGATGGATATTTGGTGGACATACAGTAAAGTTGAATTTGCTGGAAGTGACCAATCTGTAGGCAAAGCAATGTTCGAAAAAATCAAGTCAAATATAGGCGGAACGCCCTACAAACTAAAATTTGAAAAGAACCCACATTTTGATTTTCAGTTGGTTTATGAACACAGTAACGGTTTATACACAACAACAGGCGGAGGACTCAAAAAAATAGAAGGAGATAAATATGCTTTTGACTTCCTTTCAGATGAACCTGTTATCATGTCCATAAAATTATCAAAGGATAAGCAATTACTGCATCTAATAGCTTATAGTGATGGAGGCGAATTTGTAGCCATGACATTCGAGAAAGAGTAAACTTCTTTTTTACCTACCTGCATACAGTCGGGCAGGCAAGAACCTCTCCCCCTGCCCCTCTCCATTTTGGAGAGGGGAGAGAAAAAGCCCCTCTCCTCAAAGGAGAGGGGTTGGGGAGAGGTCTAAACTAAACCCCTAAACCCCCCAATCCAATGAAAAAAACATTTGTATTATTCGCTCTTTGCTTCTTCTTTCTTGCCTGTTTTACAGAGGTAAAAGCCCAAGATTATAAGAACAAGTCTTGGAAATTCAGTAAATGTGAGCCTTCTGACCCAGAAGACCCTGAACTCGCTAACGGAAAAGAAATGATAGAGTTGATGCATGACAAATCTGTACTTTTTTTCCGCACTGATAATACCTACGAATGGAGTGCGTACACAGAAAAAGGGAAATTTAAGACTGACCCTGAAGATATAGATTATATCATCATGACATCTGATAATCCTGATGTAAGAGTTATGCGCTTCAAAGTAGCCATGCGTAACTATGACAAGGAATTGCTGTTAATCCTGAGCAAAGAAAATGACCCACGTAGTATGGTTTTAGTTTTCACTCGCTAACACCTCCCAAAATCAAGTAATCCCCACCTTGCCTACCTGCATACAGTCGGGCAGGCAAGAACCTCTCCCCCTCCCCCTCTCCATTTTGGAGAGGAGAGAGAAAAAGCCCCTCTCCTCAAAGGAGAGGGGTTGGGGAGAGGTCTAAACTAAACCCCTAACCCCCCCAATCCCCATGAAAAAAATATTTATATTATTCGCCCTCGCCTTCTTATTGGTAGGCTTTTCTCAAGTATTCGCTCAAACAAGAGATGAATTTAATGACAAAATAAAAGAAATAGACATCGACGACACCAAAGCAAGGATAGCCATGCTCGACAAAGCTATCAAAGCCTATCCAAAAGATGCCGACTTCTACGAAAGGCGTGCAGGAGCAAAAAAAATATTGGAAGAGCCATTTAGTGAAAAAGATACGTATGGCTTCATAGCAGACTATACCAAAGCCATCGAGTGTGAGCCTGTATCGTGGAGATATGCTCAAAGAGCAGAAGCAAGAGCAAGTATGAAAGACTATGAAAATGCGCTCAAAGATGCCAATAAAGCCATAGAGCTTGCAGAAAAAACAGGTGACAAAGACCACTTATTTAGTGGCTATCATACACGCTCTAATATACACGCCTTCATGAAAAACAATAAAGCTGTTATCGCTGACCTTAAAAAAGCCATTGAAAATTCAGATGCTGGCACTTTCAAAGCGAGTATGTTAGGCTCAATAGCAGACAACTTGGCTTCAGACCAAATAGCAGACTATCAAGGTGCATTGACATACATCAACTTATCCATAGCTGAATATGAAAAGGCAGGGGACATTTCTACAAGTGGCACTATGCACTATACACGCGGAATGCTCAAAATAGAAAAACTGAACCAAAAAGAACAAGGTTGCGCAGACCTCAAAAAAGCCCTTAAAATGTATAGACCAGAGTCCACAGGAATGATAGACATGGTACAAAACGCTATCAAAGAAAATGGTTGTAAATAAAACCCCCACCTTGCCTACCTGCATATAGTCGGGCAGGTAAGGTTTTCAAAAAAAGCCCCTTACCCCAAAGGGGAATATCAAATAACCAAAAACTCCCTGTGGGGTAGGGGGCTTTATTTTATGAAAAAAACACTCTTTTCTCTCCTTTGCGCTTGCGCTATCATCTTCGCTTCCTGTAAAAAAGACGAAGAAAAACAACCTGACCCCGTACCTGCAACACCTGCAGTTCCTTCACGCAACTACACAACGGTAAGCACTTTTGTAGGTAGTACTACTGCTATATCAGGCTCTACAGACGCTACAGGCACTGCAGCCCGCTTCAGATATGTAGGGGCTACGGTACAAGATGCTCAAGGCAACTTGTATGTAACAGACATAGACAATCACACTATCCGCAAAGTTACGTCTGCAGGTGTTGTTACAACCTTTGCAGGTACAGTAGGTTCTTTTGGAGGCAATGATGGCACAGGCACAGCTGCCAAATTTTATTCGCCTTATGGATTGACGATAGATGCCTCTGGCAATTTGTATGTATCAGAGTTTCGTGGACATCGTATTCGTAAAATCACACCTGCGGGTGTTGTTACGACTGTAGCAGGCAATGGAACACTGGGCAGGGACAATGGAACAGGTGCAAGCGCGAGATTTAACGAACCTATTTCGCTTGCATTGGACAATGCAGGCAATCTGTTTGTATCGGATTTGGGTAATAATTTAATCCGAAAAATCGCATTAGCCACAGGTGTTGTTACCACACTTGCAGGTGGAGGAACACAAGATAATCTGCCTTATGATGGACAAGGTACAGCCGCACTATTTGTTGCACCGCAAGGAATATGTATAGATACCCAAAACAATCTATATGTAGCTGACAATACAGCCATTCGCAAAATAACACCAACAGGGCTTGTCAGCACAATAGCGGGTGCTTCAAAAGATGGTGGTTTTGTAAACGGAGCAGGTAATACAGCTCGTTTTAAATATATTTTTGGTATTTGCAGAGATGCGGCAGGCTTTTTATATGTAGCAGATAGAGAGACTGGTAGTATCCGCAGAATAAGTCCTGAAGGCGTAGTAAGCGATTTTGCAGGTCTTACAGCAAGTATGTTTGCGGGAGGGGCGAGTCCAATAATCGATGGAGATGCAGACGGAAGTCTGACCACAGCACGATTTCGTTTCTTTTCAAATCTCTATATGAATCCACAAAATATCATCTTTGTAGGCGAAGAAGAGGGACATCGTGTACGCAAGATAGAGTAACTCAAACACTCCTTGCCTACCTAAAAAGCCCCTAACCCCAAAGGGGAAATCTTCACATAAAAACTCCCCTTTGGGGCAGAGGGCTAAATACCTTGCCTGCCCCAAAAGCCCCTTACCCCAAAGGGAAATATCAAATAACCAAAAACTCCCTGTGGGGTAGGGGGCTAAAACAAAACATTCGTTATCATGTCCATTCTCAAAAAAATCTCTCTTATCCTCTTTATCCTTATGTTCAAAAACATAGACGCAGAAGCACAATTCAGCTATACACACAGTGATGGCACTGTCATTTCTTGCAAAAAAGCACCTATACAAATGGAGGAATACAAAGGAAGTATAGAAGCCAAATATGTAGAAGTTATCAATAAAAAAATAATGATATATGGGACTTCTGCCAACGTAAGCAATCCCAAAACATTTACAAGGGTTGATGTAGAAGCCATTTCATTGGCGCATATCGCTTTTGACCAAGAACACTTAGCTGTGATGGTGGGAGAACCCAAAGACGATACGCCTATGACAGTGATGTTTGTTTACACCTCTCCGCAAACAAATCAAATCTACCTCCATGAAAATGGCGTAAAATCTAAAGAAACACCCTCACCTACTACTGTCGCAAATATAGAATTTCCCTCGCATACTTTGGCGAAGGCTTTTGTGTACGAAGTGATTGCAAACTTGCCTACCGAGAAGCAAAAAGAGGCGGAAAAAGTTTTTGAAGATATTTATTACGGTATGGCAGGCGAGATGAAAAGGCAACAAGATATGCAGGCACGAAAGAAAAACGAAATAACTTCTTACAAACCTATATATTTTAAAAGAGGTGACGAAATTATGTTTTCAATTTATTATGATGAGTCGACCGCATCTTCTTTAAACACTAAAGTTTATAGAGGCGATAAAGCAAAACTTTTATTTACTACATATAAAGATATTTATAAAGGAGAAATGAGCAAAACTGCCAAATTTGAAAATTGTAGTTATTGTTCTATTCATTCCATTACAGATGTAGGTACAAGAGTAATAACTATAAAAGACAAGCCTAACGCTATAAAATATCAAATGATGTTTAAAGATAATGATTGGTATTTAATCAAAGGTACAGGAACTAATACTGAGGTAGATTATAACAGCAATTTTGATAAATTAGAAATATGCAACACCTCAAATGATGGAGATATTTATGGCAAATGTGGTTTATCCATAGAGTCAGAGGCAAAGCTAAATGCAAAAACAAAATTATGGGTTATGGCTATGTTACACATGGCAGGTTACATAGGAGATGATGGTAGCTTTGGCGAATAAATGTTATAGTGCTTGTTTTGTTTCAAAGATTATCCCAACCTAAAAGAGTTCTAAAGTTTTGTATTGTAACAACGTTCACTTTTGGGAAAGGTATTTTATTCAAAATGCCAAAATGTTTATCATTGCTTATCAAATATTCTGCGCCAATGCTGATGGCTAAGTCTGCAAATTTATTATCATCTGCATCTTTTTCTATCAGTTGCCATTTGAAATAAGGTTCTGCAAAAACGACATTTGGAGCTACTGAAAGGATATTTAAAACCATTTGTGCTGTACGTACTGAATAAAATAAAGCAAGCTGTTCTTCATACTCTGCCAATATTTCGGTGCTTACCACCCATTCGAAAGCCTCCGCAATGAAAGCACGATATAGCCAAAAATGCTCGCTTTGTGTAGGAATAGAGGCTATCAAACAATTTGTATCTATGACCACACGCATTAGGCTTCTTCATTTAAAAGTTTATCAAAATCGATTTGTGTGTAACCTTTTGCCTTGATTACCTCGCCTACTTCTTGCTGTAGCAAAGTAGTATAGTGTTGCACAAGTACACGCTTGAGGCTTAATATGTCAGGTTCTGTCATTTCACGATTGAATAAGCGTAAAAGGCTGATTTGCAGTTCGTTGAGTTTGGGAGGCAAGGCTGAAGTCTGCATATAAGTAATTGTTTTTTTACAAAAATATGCTTTTTATTACTAAAAGCAAAATACTATAAAAAAACTTGCCTGCCCACGCGGGTAGGCAAGGTAAAAAAGCCCCTAACCCCAAAGGGGAACAAAAAACATTTAAAATCCCCCTGTGGGGTGGGGGAACACTCTCTTATGAAAAAAAATCATTTTCTCTTAGCTTTATCTTTTGTACTTTATTTATTTGGCTCTGCGCTATACGCCCAAGACAAAGCCGAAGAAGCCTTTTTAAAGGGCTTTCCTGACCTTAAGGTAGGTAAGGCTGTTGGCGAAAAGGAGTGCAAAAACGCACTCAAAAACCAAATCAAAAGCGAAACCATTGGCAAAATAGACTACAAAAAATTGCTCTATGACAATGCTACTGACATCAGTAAATGGATTATCATGCCCGTAGGCAAGTACAAAGTCGCGGAAGGCGTGTATTATTTGATGTACTTTTCGGCTTATTCAGGCGCGAACCACAACGATACAGACTGTAGCTATATGCTCAATTTGGCTCTCGTGGATTTTAACCAAGACAAACGAATTGGCGAAAATTTGGGCAATGATGGCGAATACGTCCTTATGAGCAAAGCACGCCAAAAAGAATTGGAAGGCACTTTGGGCAAAAATGCCAACATCACCCTCAAAGCAGGCTTCACTTTCACACTTGACAGTCCCACAAATGGCACGCTAAAAAGCACATGGGAATATTCAACCGAAAAACCCAAAAAAGAAACCTACAAACTAAGCTGGAGTAGCTCAAGTTTTGAAATCAAGTAACGCTTATGATACCCATTATTCACTTTCTTGCCTCTGCGTTGGTTTGGCTTACCATTTTTTTGTTTGCTAAATTTAATTGGGGCGTAACCTCTGATGCTGTACTGACTACTACTATAGTAGCTTTGGGCGTGATTATAGTCTTTTTTGGACTCAATACTTTGCGCCTTGCCTTCAAATCTAATGTGGGCGTTTTGGTGGTTGTTCTGTTGCTGAATATCGCAAGTCTATTCGCTATCGATTATTTTATGGCAGGTTTTACGATTGTGTCGGTAAGTGCGGGCGTGATGCTGGGCTTTATTGTCGCTGTTATTTTCTTAGGCGATATTTTGGCGCGTAAGACGATTTTAGGCGATAGAGCGCAGTTATAAAAAATAAAACAAATAGAAAACCTTAACCCTCTTACCAAAAAATGACTATCCAAGAAACCATTACCCGCACAGGCGTTTGGGAAGCAAACCCTGAAGCATCTTTTAAGTTCCGCGAAGAACTCTATCAAACGGGCATAGAGGAGGAAGAAGCCGACAAAATCATTCATAAAACGAGTGATGTTTGGTTTATGTTTCAAGACGATAGACTCTGGTATTATGGCAAAACGCCCTACGGGTCTAAACCTGTCATTTTTGCGAAATACTACTTCCAAGTATCAGAGGTTGCTAAAACTATCAAAATGTATAGAGAAGCTACTTCGGAAGGTGCGCCTGTGCTGACCTTCAATGTGTATAGTTTTAGTGAAGAACGCCTTATTTTCTTCATTGAGGAGGAAACCATGTATTTTGTATGCGACTATACAGAAGATAAACGCAAATTTCCTGAAGAATGACCATAGGAATGAAAATAAAATAACATGATAATTTCACTCACGCGAAGCCATGCTGTAAGCGTCTGTTGGTATTGCCTAACCGCGTAAAAGCTCGATAACAGACGCTTACAGCGTGGCTAAATATGCTCAAGTTA
>JAAFJK010000374.1 GCA_013298105.1 Cytophagales bacterium | reverse complement strand
AAAACTTGCTTTTTCGTGAAAACCGTCTTTTC
The DNA here is from genome assembly GCA_013298105.1 of Cytophagales bacterium. Taxonomy (GTDB): domain Bacteria; phylum Bacteroidota; class Bacteroidia; order Cytophagales; family Microscillaceae; genus RDXI01. The sequence goes on along the minus strand of JAAFJK010000374.1, from coordinate 6,172 downwards.
CAAACCTTGATGATGAAATCCTTTCAATATGTGCCTTTTGCACTCCAGATGATGACACGCAAAGCGGTAGGCAAGGACATTGAAACCCCAAAAGTCCCCAAATAATGATTTATCTTAACCTTGTGCCTCCCCTTTGGATTGGGAGTTTCTTTATATGAAACAAGACTTTCAAAACGCCATAGCGCACCTTCGTTTTGGCTTTTCTTTTTTTTTGATGCCTGTTTATTTGTGGGCTATCGCACAAAGTCCCGCTATAGATTGGGCAAGGGCAGGTTTGGCTTTTTTCATTTTGCACTTGCTTATTTATCCTTCAAGCAATGGATTCAATAGCTACCATGACCAAGATACAGGCAGTATAGGCGGACTCAAAAACCCACCCAAAGCTCCTGCAGTGCTGGTGTATATCACGCTGGTTATGGATTTGGTAGGTGTAAGTTTGTCTGTCGTATTTTTGAGTTGGCAAGCTACAGCCCTACTCCTTGCCTACGTTTTGGCATCAAGGGCGTATTCGCATAGAGGCATACGCCTGAAGAAGCACCCTATTTTGGGCTATTTGGTGGTATTTATTTTTCAAGGGGCAGGCGTATATGGCTTTGTGGTGTATGCGGTTCAGCCAAATTTTGTTTTTCAAGACTTTCTACCTTTGTTGATTGCTTCGCTGATGATGGGTGGTAGTTATCCTATTACCCAAATCTACCAACACGCTCAAGACAAAGCTGACGGGGTACAGACCTTGAGCCTACTTTTGGGGGTACGTGGCACATTTGTTTTTGTGGGTGTCATGTTGGTATTACTCAATGGCGCATTGTTATATTTATTTGCACAGCAAGCAAAACTTGCCTACTTTGGGGCGTTTTTGGTGTGTACTGCGCCTATAGGTTTGTTTTTTGGGCGTTGGGTAGGCAAGACTTGGCATCATTTTGAAAATGCAGACTTTGAAAATACTATGCGCATGAATCTACTCGGTTCGGTGGGTATGAATGTTTTTTTGTGGGGCATCATCATTTGGGAAAAATTATTTTGACAATCACATAAAATTCTCGGGCTTTGGTAACTATCGGCAGGGCTAAAGCCATGTTAAATGTTTCCTGATAAATGTTAAATGACTTATGAGTTATATTCACAGCATAGCTGTTCAAAATGCAGATTTTCCTATTTCAGCCGAGCAGATGATGCATTGGTTTGGGCAACATATCTCAGACAAGGTAGCCCAGCGCAAATTCAATTACTTGATTCGTGAGTCAGCCATTGAAACCAAATATTCTGTAATTCCTGATTTTAGTCAGGCAGGCAAGGACATTTTATTCAGTACAGGCAACTTGCCTACCACTGCCACGCGCCTAAAACTCTATGACACCGAGTCAGTGGCTTTAGCGACTAAGGTTTGTCAAAAATTATTAACCACCTTGCCTGCCAAACGCGAAGAAATCACGCATATCATCACAGTAAGCTGTACAGGTATGTCTGCGCCAGGGTTAGACATGGCTTTGATACAAAAACTTGGGTTATCGCCTGAAACAGAACGTTTTAGTGTCAATTTTATGGGCTGTTATGCCGCTTTTACTGCCCTGAAGATGGCGCATCACATCTGCCAATCCACGCCCAAAAGTCGAGTTTTGGTATGTTGTCTGGAGTTGTGTACGCTTCATTTTCGAGAGGATTTGACAGACGATAATCTGCTCTCGACCGTCTTGTTTGGCGATGGCGCGTGTGCCTTGCTTTTAGGCAGTGAACCCACGACAGGCAAACAACTCAAGATAGAGAAATTTTATTCAAGTATTATCCCTGATACAAGCGATTTGATGGGCTGGCATATCGGCAATCAAGGTTTTGAAATGATACTTTCTGCCCAAATCCCCAAACAGATAGAGAAACATATCTTCAGCAGTTACCAAAAACTTTTGGGACAAGTGGGACGTACCGAAGCTGATTATTTTGCTATTCACCCAGGGGGCAAAAACATTTTACAATCTTTCAGTCGTGCGTTAGAACTGCCTGAAAGTGCATTGGTACATTCGTTTGAGGTTTTGCGACAATACGGCAATATGTCCTCACCTACTGTTTTGTTTGTGCTTGCACGTTTGTTTGAAACTATGAAGCCACAAGAGTTTGAAAAAACGCCTTCTGTTTATTCAGCCGCTTTCGGACCTGGATTGAGTATTGAGAGTGCGCTCTTGACGATGGTAGGCAAGTAATTCCTTGCCTGCCCGCATACAGTCGGGCAGGCAAGTTTTTATTTGTTCGCGGTCTTTTTTTCGGATTGACAACCGCAAAAAAACGAACATTTAACTAAGACTGACCACTACCACACCCCGCAATATCAAATTTGTATTCAAAAAAAGTAGTCATTCTGTAAGAATCCCTTGTCGGTATTTTGCGCGGTGCTAAAGGAACAGGAGATGCTTACAGCATGATTACTCAATTAACAATGTCAGTATCAAAGTTACACAAAAAGTCCCACAAAATTGTGGGACTTTCGCTTTACAAAACTTAAAACTTATTGTATAAATCCATACGAATATTCGCCCATATCTTGGGGGTACAAGCCCGATATGATGATATTGCCTTTGGTATTTTTCAGTTTTTCCAAAAAGTCCTCTATAGATTTCACAGGTTCGTCATTGAATGTCGTGATGATGAATCCCTCTTGCATACCCGTTCTGCGGAGTTTGCCTTGCGCGAGGCGGGTTACTTTCACGCCTTGTTTGATGCGAAGTTTGGCTTTTTCTTGGGCAGTAAGTTCTGCAAATTCAGCCCCCAAATTGCGCATAGTTTCATTATCTTTGCGGGAGGTAAGGTTGGTAGTACCATCTTTTGCTTTTAGGGTTACATCAAAGTTTTTGCGTGTGCCGTTGCGGACTACCTCCAATTTTACTTTGTCATTTGGACGAAAACGCGCCACTTCTTCTATCAGGGCGGGACCTGACTTGATGCGTTTGCCGTTCATACCTACTATGACATCTCCAGCTTTGATGCCCGAAAGTCCCGCGCCCCCGTCAGGTGCTACGCTTTCTACATATACGCCTTCGCTGATGCCTTCAAGTCCTTTTTCTTGGGCAACTTTGCTGTTAAACTCATTCAAGTAAGTCAAGCCAAGATAGCCTCTTTGGATAGAGCCAAACTCCATCAAATCTTGTATTACTTTTTTGACAATATTCGAAGGTACTGCAAAAGAATAACCTGAGAAAGTGCCTGTCTGGGTAGCTATGGCAGTATTGATGCCTATCAGTTCGCCTGAAGTATTGATAAGTGCGCCTCCACTGTTGCCAGGATTCACAGCCGCGTCTGTTTGTATGAATGCCTCTATAGCATCTGCGCCCGCATTGCCACGAAGAAGGTCTATATTGCGTGCTTTCGCGCTTACGATACCTGCCGTAACGGTAGATTCGAGGTTGAAAGGATTGCCTACTGCCAGTACCCACTCGCCTACACGGACATCATCAGAGTTGCCGAAGGTAAGGGCAGGCAAGTCTTTTTCTTTGATTTTGATGACAGCAAGGTCGGTAGAGGGTGCAGTGCCTATGAGTTCTGCTTTGTAGCTACGCTTATCGTTCAATACCACTTCTATCTCAGAAGCATTGTCAATGACGTGGTTGTTCGTAACTATGTAGCCATCTGTACTGATGATAACGCCCGAGCCTGAGCTTTGGGCTTGGCGTGGCGCATTGCCGTTGCCTCCGCCTCTCTGCCAGCCATTCAGGTCATCGCCAAAAAACTCTTTGAATAAGTCAGGAACTTCTTGCCTGCCACGTCCGTTCGAGGGGCGGTTGGCAGTTTGAGTAGTCGTGATGTGTACTACAGTAGGGGTAGCCTTGCCTGCCGCCTCCGTAAAATCAATGGGTGCCGCGAGATTGCCTTTTTTCGTAAATTGGGCAAGTGGTTGTTTTTTGCCGTTTGTTTCTTGTAAGATTACTTCTTTGCGGTCAAAACCTGCAAAACGATAAATGAAAATCGTGCTGAAGCTCGTAATGAGTGCGACAAGCACCATACTCAAATAAAGACTTTTGGTCATGGTAGGATAGGAAAGATGCGTTTATTTCTGTCATGATAACTGCAAAAAGCCTACACAAGTTGCATTTTTTAACGATTATTAACAATGATTGAGGGGGTTTATGATTTACGATTTATGATTTAGGAATGTAATTATTTGATTATTAAATATTTACAATTACAAAACGTAAATCTAAAATCATAAACCATAAATATGCTTAGGACATTTTGTCAGTATTATCTACATTCTCCTCAGATGGGCGAGCTGATGGGTATAATATTGGTGCTGGATATGGAAAATGCCTTGTGCATCAAGCGCATCTATGCGCACTGTATCGAGGGCGTGCGCAATGGCAAGTGGTTTATCTTGAGGCAGTTTTACACCCATTCGAGTTGCCTCTTGCCTGCCCAAGACCATACCCACATGGACTACGCGCCCTTCACGCTCAAAAAAAGCCAAGTCGCCTGTTTTGGCAGTTGCCAAAGGCTGGGTTTGTCCTTGAAGTGCTTGCTGATAGGCATCGCGGTCGAGGCGAATACCTATAGGTTTATAAAGATTTTGGGTAAATCCTGAGCAGTCTATCCCAAGCGGTGTGCGTCCACCCCAAAGATAGGGTGCATTGAAGTAGGCAGTGATGCCTGCGAGCCAGATTGAGGTGGGATTATCGGGCTTACCTACCTGTGCTTTGTTTGTGTATTGGGCTTTTTCGGTGTCGAGGTCTATGTTTTTTTTATCCCAAAAAGGCAATGTAGAGCCGTAGGGCAAGAGGGTAGGAAAGGGCTGGTTTTGCCAAATGACCTTGCCTACAGGCTCAAGCGAGGTGGCGTGTATGCCGAGCCGATAGCGGACATAGTATGCTTCGCTCACTACTCTGTGTGAAAGCGCACTTATCCAGCCTTTGTAGCTGTCAAGTTCGGTTTCTATGTGTAGCCACTTCCCTTGTGGGTGTGCCTCCAAGACCGTATAGAGTTCTCCAAAAATGAGCTGATTGCACAGCTCGCTTTTGTCGCTTGGTTCGGTGCGCATACTGAGCGCGGCTAAAGTACAGATGCCAAACATGGGTGGAATTTACGATTTTTGATTTACGATTTCATTTTTGCTGGAATACCTCTGTTGTTTTCAACTAAGCGCAACAGGGGGTTTTCGCAATAACTTCCTAAGAATTAAAATAATAAGGATATAACTTTGCATATCGTGCCGTTTTTTCGGGAACATCTTTTATAGTCCTGTAAATGGTGTATAGCTCAAGTTGAAAAAAGTTATTTATACCTTGCCTCTCAAACAGAGCTTCACACCTTGTTTCAAAGTGCGTGAGCAAATTATTTATTTCTATCAGTTTTACGGCACGCTCGAAGGCGTTTTGTGCCGCACTGTAGTCGCCACTTTTCAGTCCCCAATGTTTTGTTTTGTGGTCTGCCTCCATCGTTACTTCTACCCTGTGTATCAGCAAATCTATGACATCATATTGAAAACTTGCTACTTTCTCAAAGTCGGATATAAGTTTTCTGATAGTGGCATTGCTTATGTCGCTTTTTACATTGCCTCCAGCAGTGATAATCTGTCGTCCCACTTTGATTTTGTATTCCTCAAGCATCTTATCACGCGCATCATCTGTCATGAGGTCTTGGGCATAAAAACCCTGCACTTGCTCAAGTTTGATGAGTTTGAGCATTTCAGCCCTTACCTCCTCTTCTGTAAGGGAGGCAAGGAATTTTTTGAAGTCTGTGAGTTTGATTTTCGGCATATTGGAATTTGTACTACAAGGTATTTTACATCGTTTTGGGATTGATGATATTTTCGGGTGAGAATATCTCGTCCAATCTTTCTTTTGTGATGAGCTTACGCTCAAGCACGAGGTTATAGACTGAAGCCCCTGTTTCTAAGGCTTCACGTGCTATAGAGGAAGCATTTTCGTAGCCAATAATGGGATTCAGGGCAGTGATGATGCCTATGCTATTCATCACAAAGTTTTTGCAGACATCTCTATTCGCAGTGATGCCTTCTATACATTTTTCCTTTAGGGTATAAAAACCGCGCTCAAGGATATTCAACGAAAAGAACAAATGAAACGCAATTACAGGCTCCATCACATTCAGTTGGAGTTGCCCTGCTTCAGAGGCTATGCCTATCGTAACGTCAGAACCCATGACATGGAAGGCGATTTGATTTACTACTTCGGGT
>JAAFJK010000607.1 GCA_013298105.1 Cytophagales bacterium | reverse complement strand
TTCCCAAACAAGATGTCCTGTAGCTATGATAGTTACGTCTGTACCTTCGCTCAAAAGTATCGCCTTTCCTATCTCAAAAGGCATATCTTCAGGTATAAAAATAGGCACTTTAGGTCTTCCAAAACGCAAATAAACCGCCCCTTCATAGCTTGCAATGGCTATAGTAGCCGCCTTAGTTTGGTTATAATCACAAGGATTGATGACAGTCATGTGGGGGAGCATTTTCATCATGCCAATATCCTCAAGGATTTGATGCGTTGCACCATCTTCGCCCAAAGTCAGTCCCGCATGAGAGGCACAAATTTTTACATTTTTGCCTGAATAGGCTACAGATTGGCGGATTTGGTCATACACGCGCCCTGTAGAAAAGTTCGCAAATGTACCCGTATAAGGAATTTTGCCGCCTATCGTCAATCCAGCCGCTATACCTATCATATTCGCTTCTGCTATACCTACTTGCACAAAGCGCGTAGGAAATTCTTTAGCAAAAGCGTCCATTTTCAATGAGCCTGTTAAATCTGCACAAAGGGCTACCACGTCAGGGTTAGCCTTGCCTACCTCGAGAAGTCCTGCACCAAAGCCAGAACGAGTGTCTTGTTTTCCAAGAACGGGATATTTTTTCATCTTATTTTAAGGCGCAATTTTTTTGCAAAGATAGCTTTTTTCAAGAAAAAAGCGCAATATAGCGAAAGAAATAATTATAGCTTTTTTCAAGAAAAAAGCGGTTGTCTGACAATTTTTGTAGAAAAACATTTTTTGAGCAAGTTCGGATTTAAGAAACGCCTTTTTTGCTCAACAGGATAGGGTTTAAAACCCTATCCTATTGAGCAAAAAAAACTACCACAAAAATTGTCAGACAACCAAAAAAGCGCAATATAGCGAAAGAAATAATTATAGCTTTTTTATTGAAAAAAGCGCAACATAGCAAAAGAAATAACTTAGCATTGTCAGACAACCAGTCTTTCTTATTTGCTCACGTTTTTTTTTGGATTGATAACCACGAAACGAGTATTTAGCTAATACTGATTTTACTATACAAAAAAGCCCCTCACAATGTTATTTAAGGCTTTTATTATTTTTTTTCAATAGTATTCCTTTTTTTTTAATAAAATAAAAACATACCTACATACATTTTGTTGTGAATTTGAATAGTCTTATTGTGTTTTCAAAAACATTCAAATATATCAACTAACGCACTTATTAAAAATTATGAGGGTACGAATTGTTTTTACATTAAAAAATAAAGGGGTGGCTGTACCTTTTCATCACCAAACTCTGCTTATGGGGTTTATCCAAACACAGCTCCAGCATAGTCCACAGCAAGACTATCAATACTACAACTTTTCGGGCTTGAAAGGACAGACGCGCATCAGCCGTATGGGGTTGCACTTTTATTCTACCAAAGTAACTTTAGTCGTTTCGAGCCTCAGTAAAGACTGGATAGATGCTTTGATAAAGGCTATATTTACGCACAAAGAAGTTACTATCGGCAACTTACAACTGATACCAGACTTCGTGGAGCTTGAGAGTCCGCCTATTTTGCAAAACCAGACAAAATACATCTGTATTTCGCCTGTAGCCATCATAGATGCGAACAACGATAACTACCAAGCCAAAAAGTTCATAGCACCCGAAGAAGATGCTTTTTCTGACCTTTTGTATGAAGCAGTCATTGCCAAAATGCAAAACTCACAGCTTTATAGCACCGAAGAATTGACTTCTTTCTACAAGTTCCAGATTGTACCAGATGCCGAGTACCTCCGCAAAATCAAAGATGATGAGAAAAAATTTGCCCGCATCTATACTATAGAGTATGGGCGCAACAGGACAGAGTTTCGTGGTTATACTTTTCCGTTTATGCTTTATGCAGACGAAGCCGTACAAAAATTCGTATTTGAGTGTGGTTTGGGCTACCATGCCCATGAGGGCTTTGGTATGATAGACATCATTCAAGCCGAACAGCCCAAGACCACCTCACTCTATAGTCCTTTGTAGTTTGGTTTGCGCTTTTGCATAAAAGCGAGTACACCCTCCATAAAGTCTTTGGTCAAGGCATTTTTTCCTTGATTTACCGCTTCAAGCTCGAGCGTGGACTCGAGCGTACCCGTCATAGCTTCGCGCAGATTGGCTTTGGTGTGTTTGATAGCTACAAACGCGCCTGTGGCTAATTGGGCGGCAAGTCCAGCCACGTGCGCCTCCAGCTCGTGGGCAGGCAAGGCACGATTGATAAGCCCCAATGTTTCGGCTTCTTTGGCAGGAAGTTTTGCGGCAGTAGTCATCAGTTCAAAGGCTTTTTTGTAACCTAAACTGTGCGCCATGAAGTACGCCCCGCCCGCATCACTTGAGAGGGCTACATTCGTAAATATTTGACTAAACATAGCCGTTTCAGTTGCAAAGACCATATCGCAGGCAAGGGCAAAATTTGCGCCCATACCCGCCGCTACACCCTCTACTTTGGCAATGACAGGAATATCTATATTTCTGATACCCAATACTATAGGACTCAAGGTAGTGCGGACATATTCCGTAATATCAAATTTTGGGTTTTGCATACCAGCACTGAGGTCTGCTCCGCTACAAAAGTTGCCTTCTGCCCCTGTCAAGATGATGACGCGCGTACCATCATCATAACTTTCTTGTAGCACTTTGAGCATATAAGCTGTAGCATCAGGACTAAGCGCGTTTTTGGCTTTTGGATAGTTCATAGTGATGGTTTTGATGCCCTCCACCACTTGAACCAATATTTTTTCAGACATATCTACGATTTTTGATTTATGTTTGTAAGTATTTGATAATTAGTTTTGGTTCTTCGAAAGTTATTGCGGAATATTCTGTAGAACAGGCTTCCAGCCTGTTTATTATTTGAAACAACAGGCTGGAAGCCTGTTCTACAGTTTTGCCTGCGCAATAATTTTTTAAGAACCT
>JAAFJK010000184.1:666-3268 GCA_013298105.1 Cytophagales bacterium | reverse complement strand
TTGGCATAAAGAGCTTACTTTAGACCCTTTGGGCGAAACAAAAATCGTTTTGCCAGATAGTCTTTTGCCTGATGCCTCTATGCACGTGAATGTTTTGGCAGTATTCACAAACAGCAACCAAGAACGTGCAGAACGAAGCATGGAGTTTGAATATTTGCTTGACAAAGACACAGACAATTTAGTGGCTTACGAAGTACGTGAAGACAGTATTTTTATCCAATCCAAGCGTCCATCGGCAGGTAAGGAGGCAATCCTTCTCACACAAATAGGCGAACCCAAAAAAGTTATACAAAAAAATATCCAACTTCCTTACGCTGAAAAAATCAACCCTTTGGTGCATTATTACAGCGTAAAACAAGGAAAAGACGAGGTTTTTTGCAAGGAATACATGGACGCAAAACCCATGCTGATGCCTTATTCGCACCGCGACAAAGATTCGGTTTGGATTGGCATAAACAACCCGCGCAATCTTACGTTTTGGTACACGCTTTACTGCAAAAACCGCGTCATAAAGCGTGGAAAAGATACCCAACTTGCCTACCAAACCCGCGCAAATACACGCCAGATGTACGCGCTTTCTGTCCAATATATTTGGCAAGGAAAGAGTGTTACAGAAAATTTCAGCGTGGGTTTTGAGGATTATGCCCTGAAATTGGAGGTAAAACAACCCGCACAAGTCTATCCAGGACAAAAAACAAAAATAGACATACAAGTCAAAGATGCCAAAGACAGACCTGTCCCTGATGCGGATTTGACAGCGTATGCCCTTACTTCCAAATTCCCTGATATTAAAACCCCTGAAATGCCTGCATTTTCCAAAAGAAAAAAAGGCAGAAAGGCGTACAATAGTTTCAGCGAATCGGTAGGCAAATTGCCTAATAGAGATGAAATCTTAGATTGGGAACACTACAGGCGCAAAATGAATTTGGATAGCATCGAACTCTACAAAATGATTTATCCCAAAACAGGCAAATATGAACATTACATCAAAACCAATGACACCATAGCCGAGATAGCCGTTTATGCTACCAGCGCGGAGGGATTTCAGAAAGTATATTGGGTGGACATAGACGAATATCCCGCCTACTTTGAGTGCGCAGGGGCAGGCAAGCCCTACAGCATACCACTCTCGGCGGGCTACCACACCATTACTTTCAGAACAGCATACCAATACATAGAGGTTAAGCGCGTTTTGGCAGTAAAAGGCACAAAACTAATCTTGAATATCAATACAAGCATAGGCACAGGCAAGTTGCAATATGATGGATTCACAGTCCAAAATGCCCAAAGCAAGTACGAACAGTACGAAAAAATCAAAATTTGGCAACATTTGATGCCTTACCAAAATAATATGGAAGGCATCACTTACCTCACTCAAGCAGGCGAGTCTAAAATACTCTTTCCTACCCAATACAACACCCAGCATTACCTTTACCCTATAAAACCAAACGCGGTAGAAATCCATAACCTTGATTTTAAAAATAAAGAAACTTCGTATAAATTTAATTTTGAGCCACTTTACCAATATGCCTTGCCTGAACACAAGGATTTCAATGCAATAAAAATGAAAACTTGGAAAGCTGAAATATTGGATAAACCACTTTTTTCAAATTATGACTATGCACCCAAAAACTTCTACGAGAGATACCAAAATGACGTGCAAATTTTAAAGCATTGGCAGTCGGCAATGCCTAATCTACAAGGGACAGTTTATTATTTTGATGACTATCGTAGCGAGGCAGGCAAGTGCAAAGTCGTCCTTGCACCCAAAGACAGCCTGCTGAAATATCCATTCAGGTATTGCGCCCTTGAATCCGAAAAGCGCGATATTTTCAGGGTGTATAGTGCGGACAATTACAGATTTGAAAACCTGCCTGTAGGTAAGTTTACCTTATTTTTCATCACAGAAAGTGGTACATACATTACCCAAAAGTTCGAAACTATTTCTCGCAACGGGACGCATTTTATCTACTTGCCTACCCCGCTCAAGCCCTTGCCTGCCGACAGCATCAGCCAGCGCATCATCACAGCCTACTCAAAAGCCATCGAAAAATTAGAGCCAAAAGTAACACGGACTTTTGAGTACAGAAAAACCACCCAATCCTATAATCCCTATTCATACACCGTCAGAGGGCGCGTAACGGATAGAGAAAATGCAGGTATGCCAGGTGCGGCTGTGATTGTATTGGGGACATCTTTTGGGACAAGTACAGACGATGAGGGTTATTATAGCATAAACGCGCCTTTAGATGCCACCCTGATATTTACAATGGTAGGATATGAAGAAGTAAATGTTTCTGTACGTGGCGCGAGTAACATTGATGTCATGTTAAAAGAGGGGGTTATGTTGGATAATGTAATTGTTACAGGTTATCGTGAAGTGGAAAGGGATCATTTTACAGGTTCATCTGCCACAATTTCAGCAAAATACATCAATCAAGTGCCTATAGCTTCTTTTGACCAAATACTACAAGGTAGAGCGGCAGGAATATTGACAGAAAGACCCACAGGAATAGTGGGCGCGGCATCACAAATACTAATCAGAGGTCGCGGAAGTTTAGGCTCAAGTAATGGACAACTTTACATAGTAGATGGCGTAGCG
>JAAFJK010000184.1:0-656 GCA_013298105.1 Cytophagales bacterium | reverse complement strand
ACAGGTTATCGTGAAGTGGAAAGGGATCATTTTACAGGTTCATCTGCCACAATTTCAGCAAAATACATCAATCAAGTGCCTATAGCTTCTTTTGACCAAATACTACAAGGTAGAGCGGCAGGAATAGCTATTGGTTCAGGAATGCCAGGCGCGGCATCACAAGTAATGATTAGAGGCGCAGGAAGTATAAACTCTGGCACTGAACCGCTTTACATAGTAGATGGCGTAGCGATAAGCGCGTCAGAATTTGCACAACTCAATCCAAGCGAAATAGGAGGAATTACAGTGCTGAAAGATGAGAAAGCCTCCATTTATGGCTCAAGAGGCGTAAACGGAGTGTTAATCATTACCACCAAAAAACAAGGTGGTACAAAACTCCCCGCAGAGGAACCAATCTCTGAAAGCACGCTTTCGCCACAAGGAGGTAACAGCTTGAGGCGCAATTTTTCGGATAATGCGTATTGGCAACCCCGCCTTCGTACAGACAGGGCAGGCAAGGCTTCTTTTGAGGTTACATTTCCAGACGACATCACGAATTGGCGCACAATCGTACTCGCACACACAGCCCACAAACAAACAGGCAAATCTGTAGGAAATATCAAATCTCTGAAGTCTATAGTGGGCGAATTGGCGATTCCACGCTTTTTGGTGGAAGG
>JAAFJK010000313.1 GCA_013298105.1 Cytophagales bacterium | reverse complement strand
TTTATACTGCAGAATATAAACTACCAGACGGCTGTACAATTTCATTTTTTGTTGGGCTGTAGGTGTTTAGTGGGATACCAAACGTTATTTTGTACACAAATTCAAAATTATACAGTGGTCTGATAAACTATACTTTTTTGCGTCTATTTTTTTCGAAATCTTCAAAAATAAAATTGCCTAATTCATTTAGATTGCTATAATAGGCTTTGCCCTGATTTATGCGTGTAAATTCTCGCACAAATTCCTGCAAATAAGGGTCAGAAGCAATCATAAAAGTCGTGATAGGAATTTTTATTTTTCGGCACTGCTGGGCAAGTGTCATGGTTTTGCGCAATATCTTGGGGTCTAAGCCAAAACTATTTTTGTAGTACCTGATGCCTACTTTCATACAGGTTGGCTTGCCGTCCGTAATCATAAATATTTGCTTGTTTTGGTTTTTGCGCCTGCGCAAAATATCCATTGCCAGCTCAAGCCCCGCTATAGTATTCGTGTGGTAAGGTCCCACCTCGAGGTAGGGAAGGTCTTTCATCTGTATCTGCCAAGCGTCATTTCCAAAGACTATAATGTCCAGCGTATCTTTTGGGTAGCGCGTGGTGATAAGTTCGCCCAATGCCATCGCGACTTTTTTGGCGGGCGTGATACGATCTTCGCCATACAGAATCATGGAGTGCGAAATATCAATCATCAATACCGTAGAAGTTTGGGCTTTGAACTCACGTTCTCGAATCTCAAGGTCGTTTTCTAAGAGCATGAATTCTTCAGTGCCATGATTGATCTGAGCGTTTTGGAAAGACTCTGTATAGGCAATGCTATCGAGTTCGTCCCCAAAATTATAGTGTCTAATGTCTGTATTTGCCTCATCACCTCTGCCCGTTTGCCGAGTCGTGTGATTGCCTGTTTTGTGGCGTTTCAGTTTACCAAAAATTTCTTCAAGCGCATTTTGGCGCAAATTGATTTCCATTTTTGCAGTAAGCCTTGCCTGCCCATCGCCTTCTTGGTTTTCTTCTGTGATGTAGCCCTTTTGTTTCAAATCTTCGTAGAAGTCGCCGATGCCATAGTTGTCGGTCGTAAGCCCATAGCGTTTGTCAAGGGCGGTAAGGGCAGACATAGCTTCTGCTACATTGCCCGAAGTCATCAGCAAAAGCTGGCTAAAAATATCAAATAATCTATCAAAGCCTGCTTTTTTAGTATCTTGAGTGGGTACAAAGTCCCTGAATCTATGTCCTTCCATAGTTTCAAAACTAAGTGTATCGTGGGAAAGTTCAAAAAAAATCAAAACTCCACACGAAATAGGTGTATTTTGCCATCGGTTGTGGCTACCGCCCAATGGCTGAATCGTGGGTGTGGTGCGTGTGTGAGTATGTACGCGGGGTTTTGCCACATCATTTGGGTTTGGTATTTGCCATTTTCTTGCCTGCTATGATACATTATTTTATTTTCTTGGATAGATACAAAGCCTTTGTTGCCTTTCAGGACTGTAAGCTGGGCGGCTATTGGGGCTCGGGTAGGCAAGGAATCAGTTTTTATCCAATCCTTTTTTTGGTATTGATAACTTTTGATGCAGTGTGCAGTGCTTACAAAAAGCGTAGGCTCTGTAGGGTGGTAGGCAAGTCCAAAAATGGGCGTATCTATTTTGAATGTTTGGCGGAGGTTGAGGTCTTGTTTTTTCCATTCATACATCAGTAATTGTGTACCTATCCCCCCTATTGCCCAAAGCCTGCCATTTGCATTGGCAGAGAGAATCCATGCTTCGTCCAAATCTTTCTTGTCCCAAATTTTTTGATGCGCACGTTTGAGGGTGTTGTCTATCATTTGCCATACTTGTATCTCGCGGGCTTCACTCACACAAAGTAGCACTTGTGTATCTGTATGCCACTCAAGCATGGAAAGTGGAGCAGGAAATAAAAAAATGGTTTCTTTCCACACGCCTGTTTGTATGTCATAAAGCTGAAGAAAGGTACTATCTTGCCTACCCAACGCGACCGCAAGCATTTTCTCATCAGGAGAAAAGGCAAAGTCAGCCCAAATGCTTTCTATTGGGGCGGTGTATTGGCGAATGGGTTGTCCTTCAAGGTCGTAAAGCAAAAGTATCTTGTCTTTTGCCAAAGCACCCAGATAGTTTCCTTGAGCAGAATAGCGGAGTTTTTCCACGTTTTCAGATGGGGCAGGCAAGGACTGGATAGCTTCCCACTTTATCTGTTGGGCAAACGATAGAGCCGTTCCCGCATAAAAATAGCACATGAGGCAATATTTGATAAGATTTTTCATGGCGGTTTTGTATTAGATTTCTTTGGCGAGTATTTTGATAGATTTTGGTAAAAAGCTCCTTACAAATTAACAGTATAATTTTGGATACAAGAAACATTTAAACTATTTATCGTCTTTTTTGTGTGTTTTGTCGAAATTTATCTTGTATTTCAAAAACTAATACTTACTTTTGAAGGAGTTATCGCACTACAAGAAATCATGTGGAAGTTTTTTTTAATCTTGCTTTTATACAACTTGCCTACCCTCACTGCATGGGCGCAAACCGATACGACCAAAAGTACACTTTTTCAGTTTGGCACAAGTGATATGCTTGCTTTGCCTCCTGATGTTACAGATGTGCAAGTTACGACTTCCTCGAAAAATGCAGAGAATTTGCAAGATGCACTTGCTTCTATCACAGTGGTAAGTGCGTATGAGATAGAAGGTTATGGTGCATTGAGTCTGCGTGATGTGTTGGATAGAGTGGTAGGTACTTACATCACAGGTTCTTATTATATGCCCAACAATATTATTTCTATTCGGGGTGATGTTACCAATGGATTCAATACCCACGTTTTGATATTGCTTGATGGACGACCTATGCGTGAAAACCTTTTTAATGGCTTCAATAGTGCCATCTATAGTGGTATTTCATTGAGTAGTATAGAAAGGATAGAGATAGTGCGCGGTCCTGGCTCCGTATTGTATGGTACTGCCGCTTTTGCGGGTGTAGTGAATATTATTTTGAAAAAAGGTAAGAAAAATGCCACACATGGCAATCAAACTGTAGGCTCTTTCAACACTTTAATTTCAGAAGTAGGCACAGGCTTTGATAAAGGCAAGTTTAAATTAGCTACCAATTTTCGCCTAATGAATAGTGCGGGCTGGGACTTTCGAGTGTATGACCACGAACGTGCTTGGATAGACGAAAAAGCAAGCGATAGGTCTGCAAGTGCTACCCTTCAGGCAAGTTATGGGGGGCTACAGTTGAGTAGTTTTGTGGGGGTAAACCGTTGCAATAACTTTGCAGAAGGTGAATTTATCAAAAACACCCCTTATAGACAAATAGAAAATACACGCCTATTCACTGACCTTGCCTACCAAAAAGAACTGACAAAATGGTGGACGATTGCTTTCAATGTTACCTACAATCGCTCCCGTTTTTATGAGGACATTCCATTGCTGACAAGCAATGTGCGCGGGAATTACCATGATGCTTTCTCCACAGATTTATTGATAGAAGGCTACAGCTATTTTAAGCCCATCAAGCACCTGAATATCACTGTAGGCGGACTACGCAATATTCTCAGTGGACAATTTGCACAGCCACATCTTACTCCTGATGGAAATTTATATGACTATGGGCTGGGTGCTATCAATTCCAATCCACGTATAAGCACTCCACGCTACAATAATACTTGGTATAGTGGGTATTTTCAAGCAGATTATACTTTCAAAGAAAAGCTCAAGATATTGATTGGGGCGCAATACAATCAAGCCAATAATAAACAAAGTTTTGTGCCAAGAGCGGGTTTATTATACAAAATTTCTCCCGCGTTGGCAGGTAAGGTCATGTATGGGGAGGCATTTCGCAATGGCTCAAGCTATGAACGCCTTTCTACTGAAGATGAGTCTTTTGGTAATCCCAATCTAAATCCCGAGCTTATCAGAACTCTCGAAGTAAACTTCAGCTACACACACCCTAAGAAAAAAGCTGTCATTTCACTTACAGGCTATAAGAGTTGGTCAACAAATGTCATTGCTTTGAGTAGTCCAGATGATAGTTTGTATATTTATCCTGTTACAGGTGAGAGCATACCCCTGTATGTAAATATTGCGGCATTTCGTTATCATGGCATAGAATTCGAGGGTAAATATACCCTAACCAAGCATCTCCAAATCAATCATGCCATCAGCTGGCAAGAGGCAGAGCAAGATTTGCAAAACAATAAAACCCTTAAACAAGCTACAGGTATCCCCCGCTTGATGTTTAAAACAGGAGTTTTATACAAAAACAGCGAAAAAGGAGTACAGGCAGGTGTTTTTTATAGCTATTTTAGCAAAGTTACGCCTATAAACGAATATGACATTGATGGACACGCACACGAGGAGGAAACCAAGGAATATAATCCTGCACCTGACGCTTATCATTTTGTTTCACTCAATGTAGGCTTTGACATACGTACCTTGTTTGACATCAATAATATACCCTCCACCACTTTGAGTATCTTTGTCCAAAATGCACTAAACCAAAACATCTATTATGCAGACTACAATAGGTCGGAGGTAAATAGCGTAGCTGGGCGCGGTGGACGTGGAATATATGGGCGAGTGGCAGTGAAATTTTAGTTTTTTAATTTTTAGTTTTAAAATGTTTTATAGATTTTATTTATTCATTTTTTTGTACCTGAGTGTTACCTGCCTTGCCTACGCGCAGAGCTTGGATACTTTATTGGTGCGCTTCAATAAAGAGAAATCAACCATCGAGCGCGTTCATCTTGCGCATAGGGTAGGCAAGGTATATCTTGCCAAACAAGTCTATCCAAAAGCTATAGAATACTTTAACAAAGCTACCCAAGAGGCACAAGCTACTAACCAAACCGAACTCTACCAAGAGGCTTTGGGAAATTTAGCTTATACACATCTACAGCAACAAGACTATTCTAAGGCAGAACAAAACTATCTACAACTACTCAAGAACTATCCTTCCAACAGTGTGCAACCTAATAAATTGCAGGCTGTCGAGAGCCTTGTGCGTATTTATAAAATTCAAAAACAACCTGCAAAAGCCTTGCCCTATAGTGAGCAACTTGCCTCCCTGTACCAAACAGCAGGCGACCTCCCCAAGCAGGCAAGTGCTTTGAACAATGTAGGTTTTTTGTATAAAATGTTAGATAGAAATGACGAAGCTGTAAGTTATTTTCAAAAAGCCCTCGCAGTCAATAAGCAACAAGTAGCCCAAGAAACCAACATTGCCTCACTCTCCAATTTGGGCTTTACCTATACTTATCTAAAGAAATATCCTGAAGCTGAAGAAGCCTACAATGACGCACTTGCCATAGCCAACAGTCAGGGTAATACAGAACAACAAGCTATCTTACAAAACTATATAGCCGTAGAAAAATACCTCAGTGGCGATAATGACGAAGCTATCAATACTATTCAAAAAGCTATAGGCATAGGCGAAAAATATCAACACGAAAGTATTTTGATGGAAAGCTACCATGCCGCAAGCGAAATCTACCAAAAAGCCGAAAACCTCAAAGAAGCACAACGTTATGCCAAACTGTATGCAAGTTTGAAAGAAAAATTGGCTGAAAAAGCCGCCAAAAATCAAAAAGAAATTGCGCAAAACCAAATAGATGCAGAGCGTAAAGAAAATGAACTAAATCAACTCGTAGCAGAGCGCGAAAAGCAAGGACTTGAGCTAAAACAAGCCCAAACCGAAGCCGAAAAACGTGAAAAAGAAAACGCCTTGCAAAAGCAACTTCTCGCCAATCTTGAGAAAGACAAACGCCTGCAAGAAGCCGAAGTAGCCCGACAAAGAAGCGAACGCTTGCAAGTAGAGCAACAGCTTGAACTCTCACGCCAAAAACTTTTGGCGGAAAAGGTAGAAAATGAAAACAGACAAGCACTTGCAGAGGCTGAAAAAAAACAAGCCACCCAACAACTTTTGATAGAAAAACAAAAGAGGCAGGCTGAAGAAGCTGAGTTTAAACGCAAAGAAGCCCTACAAAAACAGGCAGGCAAGGACAAGGAAGCACAGGCAGAGGCAGAGCGCAGAAATCTATATATCTATGCAGGATTGGCATTTCTGGTATTTCTATTGCTTATTTTGGCAATCGTAGTCCGCAATTATCTGAAGAGCCAAAAACAACAAAAAGCTATCAAAGAAGCTTCCTATCAGATACAAGCCCAAAATGAAGAACTCGAAACAAGACAGGAAGAGTTGCGCCAAAATCTGGAAGAACTACAGGCTACTCAAGAAGCGTTGCAAGAACAAAAACATCAAGTCGACCAGAAAAATGAAGAACTCCAAACTTCCGAAGAAGAACTTAAGCAAAACTTAGAGGAGTTGCAAACTACTCAAGAGGCTTTGCGACAACAAAAAGACTCTTTGGAGCTGGCACTGCACGACTTGTCTATCACACAAAATCAGCTCGTACATTCAGAGAAAATGGCGGCACTTGGACAACTTGTAGCGAACATAGCCCACGAAATCAATACACCGCTTGGTGCTATCCGTTCATCTATAGGCAATATCGGAGGCGTGATGAAGGAAGTCTTGCCTGCCCTGCTACAGCTTCTGCAAACTGAAAAACCTGAAACGATTGCACTTTTCCAAGCAATGGTAGAGCAATCGTTGAGTAAAAAACTTACCCTTTCTACCCGCGAACAGCGTGCCATCAAACGTAAATTGGCAGAAGAATTGGAAGGACAAAATATAAATGATAATATGTATGTCGCTGATGTCCTTTCAGAAATGGGCATACATGGAGATATAGAAAAATATTTGCCTATCATTCAAAACCAAAAACTACTATCTCTTGCAGAAAGACTCTCAGGTGTGCAACGTGGGACTGAAAACATCAATACTGCCACAGACAAAGCCTCTAAAATTATTTTTGCACTCAAAAATTTTACAAGACATGACGAAAACGCAGAAATCATGTCTGCTGACCTGCACGAAACCATCGAAACTGTCCTCACCATCTATCAAAATCAGCTCAAGCATGGCATAGAAGTAACCCATAACTTTGCTAACTTGCCTACCATTATGTGCTATCCTGAAGAACTGATGCAGGTCTGGACGAATATCATTCATAATGCCATACAAGCCAAAGCTACTACGCTTACTATTTCTACTGAATTGATAAAAGATAATAGTACTGTGTTGGTAAGCATAGCCGATACAGGGCAGGGGATTCCGCACGCCATTCAAGATAAAATCTTCAATGCTTTTTTTACTACCAAAAAGGCAGGCGAGGGCAGCGGCTTGGGCTTAGATATAGTGCGCAAAATCATCGAAAAACACAAAGGCAAAATTTACTTCCAAAGTGAAGAAGGCAAAGGCACCACGTTTTTTGTAGAATTGCCTACAAAGATAGTAGCATAGGTAGGCAAGGTTTTTATCAATTTTTTTGCGAAAATATCGTGTTTTTTGTATCTTTGCGACATGAATTTAGAAAACCTCTGCAAACAAGTTGTAACCATTTGCTTAGAAGCAAGTGAGTTCATAGCCGAACAAGCCCGCCAATTCGACCGCACTCGTATAGAAATCAAGGGAATGAACGACCTTGTTTCGTATGTAGATAGGGAAACTGAAGCCTTGATAGTCAATCAACTGAATTTGATTTTTCCTGAAGGCGAGTTCATAGCAGAAGAAAATCCAGATTTCAAAAAACTAACTGCTAAACCTTATCATTGGATAATAGACCCGCTTGATGGGACTACCAATTTTTTGCATGGTCTGCCCATTTTTAGCATCAGTATAGGCTTGATGTATTATGACAAGCTCGTGCTTGGGGTGGTGCATGAAGTAAACAGAGCCGAAACTTTCTATGCGTGGGAAGGTGGAGGTGCGTATTGCAACGGAGTGCGCATCTACGCCTCACAAGGCTATGCCATGAAAGACAGTCTTTTGGCTACAGGTTTTCCATACAGAGATTTTGACAAATTTCCTGCCTATCTTGAGGTCATCAAAGCCCTCATGTACAAGACACATGGACTGAGGCGGATGGGTTCAGCTGCAGTAGATTTGGCGTATGTAGCCATAGGGAGATTTCAAGGCTTTTTTGAATACAATTTGAACGCTTGGGACGTGGCGGCAGGCGCACTCATTATCAAAGAGTCGGGCGGCATTGTTACAGACTTTCAGGGAGGCAATGATTATATTTTTGGAAAACAAATCTTAGCCGCAGGAAGCATACACCCAGAGATGCTCAAGACCATTCAAAGCCTTTGGTATCCTACTAAAACGAGTTAGGAACGAGTAAAAAATAACTTGAGCATATTTAGCCACGCTGTAAGCGTCTGTTATCGAGCTTTTACGCGGTTAGGCTATACCCACAGACGCTTACAGCGTGGCTTCGCGTGAGTGAAATTATCATGTTATTTTATTTTCATTCCTTAGCGATACTTGACAACCAAGCAGCAGATGAGTTTGAAACGACATTAAAAAGTGTAACTGATAAATGAAAGATGCCAAAATACGCCTACTTATTATTACACTTGCTATCAGTACGGGATTGATGGGCATCAAGTTTTTGGGGTATAAATGCACGAACTCTGACGCGATATTGACAGATGCGATAGAGTCTATCGTGAATGTACTGGCGGGTGGATTTGCGTTATTTAGCCTTTATCAAGCCTATAAGCCTAAAGACATGAATCATCCGTATGGACATGGCAAGATAGAATTTTTGTCGGCAGGTGTGGAGGGACTTTTGATATTTGTGGCTGGTTTTGGCATGGTAGGCAAGGCGATTTATAGCTTTTTCTCCCCTCCCCTGCTTCAGCAAATAGATATAGGCATGGGGCTGACGGCTCTTTCTACGTTTATCAACTGGACGATGGGCGAGTATTTGATAGGGCAAGGCAAAAAGCATAAATTACTTACTTTGATAGCTGATGGCAAGCACATTCGTTCAGATGCTTATTCAAGTGTGGGGTTATTGTTGGGTTTGCTGATAATATATTTTACGCATTGGTTTTGGTTTGATACATTGCTCACGCTTTTTTTTGCGTGCCTTATCATTTATACAGGGTATGGTTTGATGCGCGAAGCGAGTGCGGGCGTATTAGATGAAGCCAATGAAGATATTATGGGCAAAATATTGGTGCTTTTGAAAAAACATAGGCAAGACGCTTGGATTGATGTCCATAACTTGCGCGTGATACAATATGGGCGCGACCTGCATATAGATTGCCATGCCACATTGCCATATTATTGGGATTTGAATAAGGTGCATGACGAAGTGCGGACACTTGAACAAGTTATGGAAAAGGTCCAACCCTATCCTGTAGAAGTCTTTATTCATGCAGATCCTTGCCTGCCCCCTGCCTCGTGTGCTGTCTGTCAAATCCAACATTGCAAGCTAAGACAACAAAGTCCACAACAGAAACTGGAGTGGACTTTGGATAATATTCGCAAGAATCAAAAACACAACATTTAGAAAATATCATCTGCTTTGTATTGTTCTTGTACTTTGAGTAGGTTTTTGATTTCCTCCAATTCAAACAGTGCTTTGCGCAATTCCTCCTCTCTTTCTTGTAGTGCAAGCATTTCTTCTTTGTTTTGTGCTTCAGCATTAAGCCGAGCCAGCCGTTCTTGGGTAGCTTTTTCTTCGGCTTGGGTAGCTTTTTCTTCGGCTTGGGTAGCTTTTTCTTCGGCTTGGGTAGCTTTTTCTTCAGCTTGAGTGGCTTTTTCTTCGGCTTGAGTGGCGCGTATTTCGGCTTCTTCGCGTGCAATACGCTCCTTTTCTGCCTGCACCTTCATGGCTTTGAATTGTGCCATGGCATCTTTGCGAATTTGGCGTTCAGTGGCATAATTTTCAAAACGCTCGCCTGTTTTTGAATTGATAACCCAAAGTTTATCCGATTCTGTAGGCGATTTGGCAAGTTCCACCTCAAAATGCACACGCAAAGACTGTATGCTGTACTGTTCGGCAAAAAGTATGCGTTGTAGGCTATCTCCCAAACGCCAATACACCTCTAAGGTTATGGTTGGTTTGGTATGGACAATGATAAGCTCTTGTATTTTTGCCTCATTGTAGAAGCGGAGCATATTTTTTAGGTCATCTTTGTCTGCATAGTTTGAGTCTGACATGATTTCAATTACCACAAAGTAGAGGCTTCTCTCTGCAGCGTGGGCTTTTTGATGCTCAGACTCAAGTATAAATGATTTGCGTGCGCCTTTTTTAGCTCCTTGCACAAGCAATAAGTCAGGGGCGCGGACTTTTTTGACAGTTTCAAGTTCGAAGATGCCTTTTTTATTCTCAACAAATGCTTGTTTTGAAAAGTACATGAATATATCACTACTCACAAAATAGTACAGTGTTTGGTTTGCCATGATTGCACCAAACAAAGCATGGAGGTACGTGATGATTTCGGATTGTTGTGAGCTTTGTCCCATAGATTCGGGGGTGTCTGATGGATAGTCGAACGTTTCCCAGTCTTTCGTCCAGTCGTGTATGGTCGGAAGGTCAGAAGCTGAAAGGCGTGGAAAATTGGGAAAAAGCTCTAATTGCATGATGTTGTAAAAATAAGAAAAGACAATCAAATTTCCAAATTTTTTGGTAGTTTTTTAATTACCTCTCACGACATTGAACATGATTTGCTCAAAAGATTTTCGGTCGTGTCCTATTTTTTCGGCAAACTTTAGGCAAAGATTGTACTCACGTTCGTGAATTTTGCGGTCTATAATCATCATGGTTATGATGTCTTCGAGCTGAATGTTGCGCTCTTGCTCTGTTTCGGGTATGATAAAGTCCAAATCTTGGCGATTTGTCATGATTTGTGTACTTTGCTCAGAGGATATGCCCATGATTTGAGCCACTTCTACCAAAAAGTTAGTTTCTTCTTTGGAGAGTTGCTGGTCTGCGGCGGCTACTATGTATAAGTTTTGGAAGTAGGCAAGGGCTTTTTCGTATTCCATGGTAAGGCGGGAAGAATTTAAGCACAAATTTAAGCAGGATTTGAGAGAGTGCCAAATGTTTACTGTGAACCCCTGAAAAAGTAGAGATTTAATTTGGTTTGTAGCCTCCCATCTCCAAAATATAGTCAAAATCTTCCTTGCCTACCGCCATCACAGAGAGGCGGCTTTGCTTGATGAGTGGCAAATGCGCTAAATTGGGTTCGGCTTTGATTTTTGCCAGACTCACAGGGGCAGGCAAGGCGGTTACAGGCACTACATCTATTGCTACCCAGCGTTCGTCTTCTGTGGTAGGGTCTGGGTAGGCAAGGCTGGCTATGCGGGCTATGCCTACTACAGCTTTTTCTGAAACACTGTGATAAATCAAAGCTAAGTCATTGATTTCCATAGCTTTCATATTATTGCGGGCTGTATAATTACGCACACCGTCCCAAGCCGTTTGCTTTTGGGCTACGAGGTCGTCCCACGAAAACGTTTCAGGTTCGGTTTTTAAAAGCCAGTATTGCATAAGGAATTTATGTTTGGTAAGGAACAGAAATGGTGCTTCAGAAGTTATTTTGGCGAGTTTCTGTAAAAAATTTCGAAAACTATTTTAGGTAGTAGTCAGTCTTTCTTATTTGTTCGCGGTCTTTTTTTCGGATTGACAAACCGAAAAAAAACGAACATTTAACTAAGGAATGAAAATAAAATAACATGATAATTTCACTCACGCGAAGCCACGCTGCAAGCGTCTGTTGGTATT
>JAAFJK010000343.1 GCA_013298105.1 Cytophagales bacterium | reverse complement strand
GCAAGGATGTCGCCCAGATGGTTCAGGTATTTGATTTCAGCCACATGATACTGCGCCAAAATGCGTTGTTTTTTTTTGTCATAATCAAGTATGGCTTCACGTTCGTTGAAGTCAAGTTGTATGACGGTTTGGGCGTTTTCGTCTGTCAAAGCAAATTGCAAATTTTTCTTCAACACAAAACGCCCTTTTTC
Organism: Cytophagales bacterium; assembly: GCA_013298105.1. GTDB lineage: Bacteria > Bacteroidota > Bacteroidia > Cytophagales > Microscillaceae > RDXI01. The sequence continues at coordinate 20,792 of JAAFJK010000343.1, read as the reverse complement.
CAAAAGTTTGTGGGCGGGTGTGCTATCTCCACAGCCCTGTAGTAAGCACAGCATCATTCCTACCCAAAAAAAGCCCTTACCTGCCCGCATATTGCAATTCATAAAATTTTTGATAATCGCCTGACGTAACTTCGTCGAGCCAAGTTTGATTTTGCAAATACCATTCCACAGTTATCTCCAATCCTTCTTCAAACTGTAGGGAAGGCTCCCAGCCGAGTTTTTCTTTTATTTTGGAGCTGTCAATGGCATAGCGGAGGTCATGTCCTGCGCGGTCTGTAACGTAAGTGATGAGTTTTTCGGATTCTCCAGCTTGCCTGCCCAGTTTTTTGTCCATGATTTGGCAAAGTAGGCGCACGAGGTCTAAGTTTTTCCATTCATTGAAGCCACCAATGTTGTAAGTTTCACCTATCACGCCTTCGTGGAATACCGTATCGATGGCGCGGGCGTGGTCAATGACATACAGCCAATCGCGGACATTTTCGCCTTTTCCATACACAGGCAAGGGCTTGTTTTGGCGGATATTTTGGATAAAGAGTGGAATCAATTTTTCTGGAAATTGATTCTGTCCATAGTTATTTGAGCAGTTTGAAAGCACTATCGGCAGATGGTAGGTATTGTGATATGCCCGCACAAAATGGTCTGAAGCAGCTTTGGAGGCTGAATAAGGCGACTGTGGGCTATAAGGCGTTTGTTCTGTGAAGAATCCTTCATGCTCCAGCGAGCCATAGACTTCATCTGTAGATACGTGATAGAAAAGCCCTTTGCGCGTCTGTGCTGTATCAAAGACTTTGCCTTTCCATGCTTGTTTGGCTACATTCAAGAGCGTAACAGTGCCGAGTACATTGGTTTTGACAAACTCGAGTGGGTTCAAAATAGACCTATCCACATGAGATTCTGCCGCCAAGTGAATGACTGCCTCAAGTTGATGCTTTTCAAAAATAGTAGCCAAAAATGCTTCGTCTGTGATGTCGCCTTTCAGAAAGGTATAGTTTGGTGCATCAGCTATGTCCGAAAGATTGTGCAGATTGCCCGCATACGTAAGCGCATCAAGGTTAAAAATATGGTATTGTGGGTATTTCTGTACCAAAAGGCGTACCACGTGCGAGCCTATAAAACCTGCGCCGCCTGTAATGAGGATATGCATGGGGAAATTTATGATTTACAACTTAGACTTTATTTTTTTTAGGAACGAAAATAAAATAAGTTCATCTTTTTAGCAAGGAGATTTTTAAAATCCACCTGCTAAAAAGATAAGATATAAAAAAAATGAAGTTATTAAATTGTCATTCCTTATCAACAATTTTATGCCGCAAAGATAATAAAAAACAAGTAAATTTGAAACTTTTTGCGTAATCTGCCTAATCTTTCGTGAGATATTCACTAACTTTGCTCACGTTAGTTTTAGCACCACGCTTTTGCTAAATAGGAGATTCTTACATAATCGCTACACAAAAGATTTAAGTAAATCATAAATTTTAAGTATTTTCCATGACAGACCTGTTCCTTACACCGCGCCTGAAGCCCATTCTTGAGCAAGTGCAAAAATTCATGCGTGAAGAAATATTGCCTCTTGAGCAGAACTTTCCGCATGACTGGGCAAATATCGCCCCCGCACTCGAAGCCAAACGCACTAAAATACGTGCATTGGGACTTTGGGGACTGCACTTGCCTGCCACGCTGGGCGGTATGGGACTTAGCCTGACTGAATTTGGACAACTAAGCGAAGTCTTGGCTACTTCCCCTTTGGGGCATTATGCCTTTTGTGCGCAAGCACCCGACATAGGCAATACTGAGCTTTTGCATCAATTTGGTACTGAATACCAGCACCATACTTTCCTACAACCGCTCGCGGCAGGCAAGATAAGGAGCTGTTTTGCTATGACTGAACCCGAATTTGCAGGCTCAAACCCCACAAATTTAGCTACTTCTGCAGTCTTGGAAGGAGAGGAGTATGTCATCAATGGACATAAATGGTACACTTCGAGTGCCGATGGCGCAAGTTTTGCCATCGTCATGGCGGTTACAAATCCCGAAAACGCCCCACACGCGCGCGCAAGTATGCTCATAGTTCCCACAGATACGGCTGGTTTTCGAATCGTTCGCAATATCAGCGTGATGGGTGAGGCAGGCACTGGCTGGCTCAGCCATGCCGAAGTAATGTTTGAGAATTGTCGCGTACCCCAAACGCATTTGATAGGAGAGGCAGGCAAGGGCTTTAATTTGGCACAACATAGGCTCGGACCTGGACGAATCCACCACTGTATGCGCTGGGTAGGCATTGCCGAACGCGCCCTCGATATGATGATTCGCTATGCCATGAAGCGGGAACTAAACAAAGGTGAAACACTCGCCCAACAGCAAGTTATCCAACATTGGATAGCCGAAAGTAGGGCAAATATTAACGCCGCCCGACTGATGGTTTTGGACACTGCCAGACGCATAGACGCGCAAGGAGCGGCTTCAGCAAGAAGCGAAATCTCCGCTATCAAATTTTTTGTTCCCAAAATCATGTTAGAAGTCCTCGACCGCGCCCTGCAAGTGCATGGCGGGTTAGGAATGTCAGACGACACCTTACTTGCCTACTGGTACAGACACGAACGCGCCTCCCGCATATATGATGGCGCAGACGAAGTTCATAAAACAGCTTTAGCAAAACAAATCTTCAAAGGTTATGAAAAATAAAAACGAAGTAAGAGGTTTGAGGTAAGAGGTACGAACCCTTCCACCCTTCTACCTCTCTACCCTTTGGAATGGAAACAAAATAACATGATAATTTCACTCACGCGAAGCCACGCTGTAAGCGTCTGTTGGTATTGCCTAACCGCGTAAAAGCTCGATAACAGACGCTTACAGCGTGGCTAAATACTCTCAAGTTATTTTTTACTCGTTCCTTTACCCCTCTACCTTCCACCCTTCCACCCTTCCACCCTTTACCCTTTACCCTTTACCCTTCCACCCTTCCACCTTTCTACCCTTCCACCCTTCCACCCTTCCACCCTCTACCCTTCCACCCTTCTACCCTTCCACCCTTCCATGCATTTTTATAAATACCAAGGCGCAGGCAATGATTTCGTGATGATAGACGACCGCTTGCTCACCTTTCCTGCCCAAGACCACACTTACATCTCTCAACTTTGCGACCGCAGATTTGGGATAGGCGCAGATGGGCTTATACTCATTCAGCCCGATACAGAAGTAGATTTTCGAATGGTTTATTTCAATGCCAATGGCAGAGAAGGTTCTATGTGTGGCAATGGAGGCAGGTGTGCTGTAAAATTTGCCCAACAATTAGGCATTATCACAGACTACACACAGTTTTTGGCTGTAGATGGACTGCATGAAGCCTATATAGAGGAGGCAGGCAAAACCATTCGCCTCAAGATGCAAAACGTACAAGGCATGGAGCAAACGCCTGAATATGCCTTTCTCGATACAGGTTCGCCCCATACCGTTACAGTCATTGAAGACTTAGAACGCTTTGATGTTACAGAGGCAGGCAAGGCTATTCGTTACAGCCCACGCTTCACAGAAAAAGGGACAAACGTGAATTTTGTGCAAAAAACAAGCGAAAACGCGCTTTTTGTGCGTACTTATGAGCGCGGTGTGGAAGCCGAAACGTATGCCTGCGGTACAGGCGCGACCGCGTGCGCCCTTTTTGCTTCTATCCAGATGCAAATGCCCAGCCCCATACAAGTACAAGTGTTGGGAGGCAAGTTGCAAGTGAGTTTTGAGCGAGTAGGCAAGGATAGTTTTGAAGAAATATATTTGGCAGGTCCCGCCGAAATGGTCTTCGAGGGCAACTTGCCTGCCCCTGCCGAAAAAAAATAAAAAATGTCAATCTTAAACCCAAACCCCATGAAAATCATCAACGGAATAGCCGAACTCAAAACACTTGTAGGACAAGAATTGGGCGTATCTGATTGGCTGACTATCCCGCAAAGCCAAATCAATAATTTTGCCGAAGCTACAGGCGACCATCAATGGATTCACACCCAGCCCGAGATGGCAAAACAGTTTTCTCCTTTCAAAACCACCATAGCGCATGGTTTTTTGACACTTTCGCTTCTGCCGATGCTTATGGATAAGATTTGGCAAGTAAAAGGCGTAAAAATGGGCGTGAATTATGGCACAAATAAAGTGCGCTTTCCTGCCCCTGTGCCTGTAGATAGTCAAATCCGACTGCGGGCTGTCCTGACTGAATTTGAGGAAATAGATGCGCAAACTGCCCAAACTATCGTAAAAGCTACTTTTGAACGTGAAGGAACTGAAAAACCCGTTTGTGTGGCTGAATTTGTGATGCGTTTTTATTTTTAATCTTATCTGCCCTTGCCTGCCCATACCTAAAAACAGCAAAAATAAAGTAAAAAACAAACATTTTTTTCGGTTGGCAATCCGTTTACGGTTGTCAATCCGAAAAAAAGACCGCGAATTATCTCAATAATTGACACTTTTCTTTTTAGGAGGCAAATGATACAGGAGTAGTGATGCTGTAAGCATCTCCTGTCCCTTTAGCACCGCGCAAAATACCGACAAGGGATTCTTACAGAATGGCTAAATTCCTATTGCATCCTAAAGAGAAAAGTGTCCGCGTGAGTGAAATTATCATGTTATTTTATTTTCATTCCTTAGCAATCACACTGAATAAACTTTTACGTGTCATTCGGTAGGCAAGGGCGTTTCGCGCTCAAGCCTGAACACAGGATAGCGCAAATGCGTTTTTTCGTAATAAGGCGAATTTTTGTAAATAAAATCCAACTGCTTATTGGCATCTTTGGCAAATGCCGCATCTGTTTGTTTTTTAGCTTCAAAACGCGCCTTGAGGTCTGCATCTTCTTTCAGAATCTTCTCCGCTACTTCCTCAAAAACATAATCCGAAAAATATTCCTTTTGCTGAAGAATACTATCAAAAAAATTCCAACAAAAAAAAGAATCTGTAGCCTGTGGCTCAAGCGTTTCGAGGATATATCGGTTTGTCGATTGGTCTGTCGTGATGATATAGTCGCCCTTACGCATCTGTACGGTCTGTTTTTCGGATTTTACTTGTACCTGACTATGCAAATAATGCCCCTCAAACGGTTTTTGTGCTGTTTCATAACTCTCAATGTAGTAAGTTTGTACTTCTACTTGTGTATCGCTTGAGAGGCGAAGCATTTTTACGCCACTCCGTTCTAAGCGTGTGATGACTTCCTGCCAGCCTTGCGGTATCAGGTAGGCAAGGGGTTTATCGACCTCAAGCGCAGGCACAAAAAATTGTTTGTAAGGTATCTTTGTTTTGATGGGTTTACTGTGGTCATAATACAGCCTTTCCTGCCCCGTTACGGCACTTATTTTTTTAGAGGCTTCATAGCCCAAAAACGTAAGTTCACTACTTTTATCATTGTCGCGCGTCCAGACGATAGGAAAACGTTTTTTGCTTTTCTGCTCGGCTTGGTAGGCAAGGACAAGGTTATGGATAGTTGCGCCTTGCGCGTAGGCGTGCAAAATGACGTGCTTCATGAACAAATATGTACCTTCTACACGCTGTTTGAAAGGTTTAAGCATGTGGCTTTCTACTATAAAACTAAACGTCCCAAACAGCGAAGTATAACCCGAAGAATAGCGCGGTGTATCCAAAAACCCACCAAAACCCTTGTCGGGTGTATCGCCAAAAGCTGTAACATAAGGCGAAATAGCCATTTTCTCGGCTTGCATACGCGCCTCAAGGTCTGGAATAAAACTTTGGCGCAAATAAGTCCCTGACTTGCCTGCCAATTTATCGGGCTGAGTGGCTAAATAAGTGATAACATATTGATAATCAGCACCATTGGTGGTATGATTCTCAAGATAAATGTCAGGCTGGCAGGTGTGAAAAAGTGTAGCAAACGACCGCGCATTTTCTGTGTCTTGTTTGATAAAGTCCCGATTCAGGTCATAGTTTTGTGCATTGCCCCTGAACCCATACGCACTTGGTCCTGCTTGGTTCACGCGCGAGGTGCTGTTGCGGTTCAACACACCGCCTACATTATAAAACGGAATCATCACCAAAACCACGTCATACATGGCTTTGACAAGGGGCGTTTTAGGCTCTTGCCTACCCTCACGCGCAATGTCACGAAAAAGCATCAAAGACGCATCTACGCCATCAGGCTCTCCCGCGTGTATGTTGTTGTTAATCAAAATAATAGTTTTGCCCTTTTTGCGCAGGGAGGCAAGGTCGAAGTCGCCATCTATCGATAGTATAGCGTATTGCAGGGGCAGTCCGACATCAGTCTTGCCTACCGACTGCAATTTGATGCACTCAAATTGTTTGTCCAAAACCTCCAAAAACGCTATGCCCTGTGCGTATGTTACGGTTTCGGTGCCTGCTGTTTTCTCAAAATGGGTGGTAAGGTCTGTTTGTGCATAGCCAGGTAGCATCAAAAACCAAGTTATTCCTACAAAAAAAAGTCGCATATCCTTATTATTTTTGCACAAAGATATATTGAAGCTGTATAATATGCACGATATTTGCAACTTTGAATAAAAAAAAACACTTAATCGTAATGAAAAAAGTATTACTTACCATAGCTGTAGCGTTCCTTACGCTGAATGTAATGGCTCAAAAAACGCCTAAAAAAGACAAAGCCCCCTCTGTAGAGCGTTCTGCAAATCCTGTAGAAGACAAACCAGTCGCAGGCAAGCAAACAGGACCTGCTGAAATAGATGCGAATATCGCAGGCAATTATGGCGCAATGCACCATCACCTTCCCAAAGGTACTATCATCAAAGTACGCAATCCAAAAAATGAAAAAACTGTAGTGGTAGAAGTGGAAGGCAAGATAACAGACCGCAATGCAATGTATATCTTAAAACTCAGCCCTGCCGCCGCCGCTAAGATTGGGGCAGAAGGGAAATCTTTTGCCGTAGAGATAGAATTTGACGAAAAGGGAGGTGCAGACATTCTTGAAAAGCCCGAAAAACCTGAAAAGCCAGACAATACTTCAGGGGCGCAAACCCACGAAGTATCTACAGGCGATACACTTTCGCTGTTAGCCAAAAAATATGGCGTTACGGTAGCCGAAATCAAAAAAGCGAACACACTCAAAAGCGATAAAATCAAAATAGGGCAAAAACTAAAAATCCCTGCCCCCAAAGCTAAGAAATAAACTCAAAAAAACCGCAAAGTCTTTGGAGACTTTGCGGTTTTTTGGTTATTTTATTCTGATTGTTTGTCCCACTTTTAGTACGTCTGGGGAGGCAAGGTTGTTGATTTTCAGCAACATATCTACAGTTATACCATATTTGTCGCCAATGATAGTAAGCGTTTCGCCTTCTTTGACAGTGTGCATGGGTATGTATCGAACTTTATTGCCCAAGTGTGCAAAATGATGCGGTACGAGTGTGAAGTTTTCGCTGATGATGATTTGTGGTTTTGAGAAATCATATATCAAAAGCGGATTGATGGTATTGCCCTCAAAGCGTGTTTCGAGGTGTAAGTGCGGACCTGTACTCCAGCCTGTAGAACCACCCAAGCCTATGATTTGTCCTGCTTTTACGATTTGTCCCACTTCTACACTACGTTTAGAAAAATGTCCATAGAGCGTTTCAAGTCCGTTTTTGTGGCGCACCACCACATAGTTGCCATATCCATGGTCGTAAGTAGAAATACGTACAATGCCATCAAAAGCCGAATAGACAGGCGTACCCATCTTCAGGTCTAAGTCTATCCCAGAGTGAAACGAACCCCAGCGATAACCAAAAGAGGAGGTTTGCAATGTTTTTTCTAAGGGTGATGCCCAATATTCGCCTTCAGGGATATTATAAAGGCGCAAATTGATGGTATCTTTGAAGATAGAGGCATCTTTTTGATAGGGATTGATATTTTTGGAATCCCAAATCCTATAATATTCAGCCGCTTTCACCCAAACGCTGTCAATATACAATTCTTCGGAGATTTTGACTAATTGCTTTTTACCCAATGTTTCGTACAGTGGATCACGCGATACAGCCGTTACTTTTTTGGGCAAACTAAACCCACCGTCTGCACTACTTTCGCTGTCAAATTCTTTTTTGAGGTCTATTTCAGTATTTTCAGGTAGCTGAAACTTCAAAGGTTGAGGTTGTAAAGAATCTACCTTTGTGCTGTCTTTGGGTAGATTTTGGGCGGGAATAATCTTATTCTCACTGAATTTATTTTTTTCGGGTACTTGTGCTTTCGCGTATGTAAGGGAACCAAAGGTAGCCAAAACAAGTATGATGATTGTTTTTTTCATAATCTTGGTTGGTTTAGTGGATAGAATTTTCTATTGTATCTCGAGTGTCATCGCTTCTTTTTCGGCTAAATACCTTTCGGCATCGAGTGCGCCCATACAGCCCGAAGCGGCGGCAGTAATGGCTTGTCGGTAAGTTTTGTCTTGCACATCTCCGCAGGCAAATACCCCTTTGATGTTGGTGCGGGTAGAACCTTTTTCAGTGATGATATATCCCTGCTCGTCCATATCAAGAAAGTCTTTGAAAATGGCGGTATTTGGATTATGTCCAATAGCCACAAAAAATCCACTGATGGGCAGTTCTTGTATTTCTTGCGTAAGCGTATTTTGGACTTTTACTGCCTCTACTACGTCCTTGCCTACCACCTCGAGCGGGAGGGTATTCCAAAGGATTTCTATATTGGCTTTGCTTTTTACGCGGGCTTGCATAATTTTGGAGGCACGCATTTCGTCTTTTCGGACGATTAAATAGACCTTTTGGCAGATATTGGCTAAGTAAGAGGCTTCTTCTGCGGCACTATCGCCTCCGCCTACGATAGCGACAGGTTTATTTTTGTGAAAAAAACCATCACACACTGCGCATGAGGAAACGCCACCGCCAGCATCACGCAAACGGATTTCGGAAGGCAATCCCAACCATTTAGCCGAAGCACCTGTAGAGATAATGATTGCGTCTGCTTCTATAGTATGTCCGCCATCGATGGTGGCTATTTTTTTATCATCACTGAGTTCTACGGCTGTTACCATACCATAGCGCACGTCTGTATCAAATCTTTTGGCTTGTGCTTCGAGGTCGCTCATCATCATTTGCCCATGTATGCCCTGCGGGTATCCAGGGAAGTTTTCAACCTCGCCTGTAAGCATAAGTTGTCCACCTGGTTCATTTCCTTGATACAAAACAGGCTTTAAGCCTGCGCGTGCGGCATAAATAGCGGCGGTATATCCTGCGGGACCTGAACCAATGATAAGGCAATGTACTTTTTCCATTATTTTAAATCTAAAAGCTATAAAAAGATTAGCAAATGCAAAGATAGCTTTTTTTCTTGAAAAAGCCATCATGCGAAACGAAATAACAGTAACTTTTCGGCATCTTTCATTTATCAGTTTACACTTTTTTGCATATATGAATCAGAAAGTAGTTTTAAAAGGTTTTTGAAAAAATCATAAATAGCTCATTATCAGTTTTTTAAACCTATAAGGTCTTTAAAGACCTTATAGGTTTAAGGAAAAAAAGTGTAAACTACTTTTTAGGGGTTATGAAAGATGCCAAATACTTATCAATTTTTAGGGTGCTTAAAAGAAATGTGTGTAAAATATTGTAATAAAAAAGCGGACTATTCAAATTTGAATAGTCCGCTTTGTATTTAGGCAGGTTTGAGTTACTTACCCTTAGCTTTTTCTGTCTTTTTCTTGACACTTTCGTGTGAATCATAGACTGAGCCACTTTCCCAAATCATAGCACCCAAAAGCCATACAATAAAAGACATAGGCAAAATGATAGCATAAAGCAAAAATTTAACCTCATGCGAAAGGTGCATGAACTCACCTATGATATAAGCCGCTTTTACGACTGTCATCAAGATATACAACACAACTTTCCAGCCATGAGAGATGACAGAGTCGGGTATAGCCAAAGCTACAATGAATTCGAGGGCAGTAATGCCAAGTAATATCCAGAAAACGCGCCATATACCTGCAGTATTGGGTTTAGCGATTTCGGTGGTATGTATATGTTCGGTATGTCCCATAAGGATTTTAAAATTACAGTTTTAGAGTGAAGATTTTAGAGTTACCCCTCAGTGCTTTGGGGCAGGCAAGGTCATATAAGATAAAACGCTGTAAATACAAATACCCACACCAAATCAACAAAGTGCCAATACAGCCCTACTTTTTCCACCATTTCATACTGTTCTGCGCCTTCGTCAAGTTTACGGTTTGGTCTATCGTACATACCTATAGATACGTTGTAGAAAATCAAAATATTGATAACCACCCCGCTGAATACGTGAAATCCGTGAAAACCTGTGATAAAAAAGAACAAGTTGGCAAAAGGTGTAGGTCCGTATTCGTTGCGGATAAGGTTCGCGCCATTGATTACAGTACCTGTTACGGCATCTATCGTACCTTTGTCTGTGCCATGTATAAAGTGCGCCCACTCCCATGCTTGACTACCCAAAAAAGTAGCACCGCCCAAGATAGTCCAAAGCATCCATTTTTCGACATCTTTGCGGTCTTTGCGGTGTCCTGCTTCTACTGCAAGCACCATCGTAACACTACTCATGATAAGGATAAAGGTCATAATACCTACGAAAACCAACGGGGCGTGAAAGCCATGCGGTGCGAAAGGTACAGCCTCGAATACCTTATCAGGTAAAGGCCAATAATCTAAGGAGAACTTAAAGGCTTCTGCAGTCCCTAAGTACGCATTGTGACTGTAGCGGATAAAACCATAAGTTATCAGTAAGCCCGAAAAAGTAAAAGCATCGGACACTAAGAAAAACCACATCATGAGTTTTCCCCAGCTTGCTTTGAAAGGCTGATTTCCGCCATTCCAATCTATGCCTTGTTTGTGGTCTGCTGTTGAAACGTGAGCCATATTGAATTAAAAGATAGTTGTTTTTTGTGGATTATATTTTCGTTTTTATTATTCAATAATTCCCTGTTCTGCAAGGAGTTCGATATATTGTTCTTCGGATAGTGGGCAATTCACTAAACCAAAAAAATCTTGTTTAGATACTTTACACTGTTCTGACATTTGTTTGATAAGAAAATTTGTTAAATCTTTTTCACCATGACTGATTTTAGTGTAAAGTATTAGTTTATCATTATGATAAAATTCTAAATATTTGTGGTCATCACTTTTATATAAGGCATCAATAAAACCTTTCTTTTTCAAAGCCTTGTATGTCTTTTTTGCATCTAATACTGCCATTTTAAGCCACTGTTTTTACTAAAAAATTCAAAATATTTTTTATTTGCAAAATTCTATTTGATAATTTTTCATTTGGTAATTCATTGTATCGTGTATATATGTAGGCAAATTCTTGGAAAAAGCTATTTTCAGCCTCTTCTGGATTCAGACCTGTACCCACTATATCCAATAATTCGTTTTTGATGATGTAATAATTTTCTTCTTGCTCAAAAGCACAACGCAATGGCACTTGCAAATTATAGATTTTTCCTTCAAACTTTATGGAAGAAGGCGCGTAAGAAAGCGTTAATCCTTGAGTAATTTGTGTTTGGGGCAAAGCCGTCAATTGATTCAAAAGTTTTGTTTTTTCCATCTAATTATTATTAATTACCAAAAATACAAACAAATACGCCCATAGGAAGTCCAAGAAGTGCCAATAGGTCGCACACATTTCTATTCTTGTCAAGTTTTTGGAGTGTATCTTGCCTACAAAGGTAGAAAAAAATACCACCGCTAAGAATATGAAGCCGCTTATCAAGTGTACAGCGTGTATTCCAGTGAGTACATACAAGAATGAGCCTGCGGGGTTTGATTCCTTGCCTGCGAAGAATATCTTAGCTTGCACAAGCTCATTCCAAGCCATTATTTGTCCATACAAAAAAGCACCACCCAACACTAAAGTTACTGAAACAGCCACTTTGAGCATGGTTTGATTGTCTTGTTTTGCCATCAGATAAGCCCAGTGCATAGTTGCGCTACTTGCCAAGAGTATGGCTGTAGTGTACCAAAGCGTGTCAGGCAATTTGAAAAGTAACCAGTTTCCTTCACCTTGACGTACTATGTACGCACTCGTAAAGGCGGCAAACATCATGACTATACTTACTATACCTATCCACAGCGCAAACTTATGCGGGTGCATAGCAAGCATTTCGGGCGCGGTGTCTATAGGAGCAGTTTTGTTTTTCATCGGGGCAAAGATAATGATTTTTTTGGAAACAGAAAATTCAAATAAAAAGTTTTAATTTTTTTCTGAAAAATTTAAGATATATGTCCGTACCTTTTCCAAAGTAGCGACTATCTTATAGAGGTCTTCATCTGTAGCATTGTAGGCATTGCTGATACTGTATTGCTTGCCTACCAAGAGCACAAAAAACCAAAATCTACCCAATACATAACAACCATAAAGCGGTATATCTATTTGATTTTCAGTATTTTGTATCTGAGCGGAAACCATAGCTATTAGCAGTTGCCCAAGTGCGTCATTGTTGCGCTGTTCTTCTTGTTTATACTCTTGTAAGAAAAAAAAGGGTACACGCGGGCTTTTTCTACCCTTTGCGAGCATATATTCTACATCACCCTTACAGTTTACGGTATCTGTCTTGATATAAAGTGTTCTTTGTGTAAAAGGCTTATAATGAGGTGGATTATAAAAATCTAAAATATTTAGAAAAGGGGCAATGAAGAACATTTTTAGTTCATCTTCGTTCCAAGCATCTGCATTATCCAATAGTTTTTCTTTCAGTTTTTCGAGTTCAGGGGTAGGCAAGGGCAAATCCTTTTCTTCTAACCACTCCAAAAGAGCAGGCAAGTTTTTTGTCCTTTCTATCCCAAAAGTCAGTTCCACATCTTCAGAGTCCCAATCTTTGAATGATTTAGTTATCATGACACATCATATTTTATCCAACAAAAAAGCTATCTGAACTACAGGCAAATATATAAACGAAGCAAACATGATTGTCAAAGCTGCTTTACGCGAAGGCGAAGTGATGAGCTGTAGGGTAGGCAAGAAAAATAATAACCCTGCTATACCTACCACGACTGCCGAAGTAACTCCAGTGATGCCTATGTAGGCAGGCAAGATGCTTACAGGAATAAGCACCAATGCACCAAGCATTATCTGAAGTGCCGAGTTAAAATTGCGCTCGCCCTCCGCAGGTAAGAGCCGAAAACCTGCTTTTTTATAGTCTTCATCTGCTACCCATGCTATCGCCCAAAAATGCGGAAATTGCCAAACAAACTGTATCAAAAATATCAATAAGCCTTCTTTTGTAAACTCACCCGTATAAGCTATCCAGCCCAAAAGGGGAGGCAAGGCACCAGGCACAGCCCCTACCCAAACGGCTATCACACCCACGCGCTTCAGAGGCGTATAAACCAAACCATACAAAAGCATCGAAATCAATGCCAGCACGCCCGTAAGCATATTCGTAAAGATTGCCAAAAGCCCAAAACCTATCGCACCTACTACTATGCCACATATTACCGCTTCTTGCACACTCATGCGCTCGGTAGGCAAGGGGCGATTCGCGGTGCGCGTCATGAGTTTATCCAAATCCTTTTCTAAGATTTGATTGATGATGATAGATGCGCCCGAAATCAGAAACCCGCCTACACTCAAAGCCGTAAGTACGACATAGTTTGGTTGCCCTTTGGTAGCCAAAAGATACCCGAATGCCGCCGAGAACGCCACCAAAAACGATAAGCGAAACTTCAATAACTGAAAAATAAGTTTTAACTTGCCTACCGACACCGAATCTATCTCTGCTGAAGGCAAGGCAGTTTTTGTATTGACCATGTGCATTGTTTTAATCTTTCAATATAACCTGAAAATATTTAACGGCTATGTATTCAACCGTAATGCTATCTTTTTGTTTCTTTTTTCGAGAACTTTTGCATTACCACAACTGGCTTAGTTACAATATACGAACTCGTTACCTACCTGTTACCCGTCCCTCTTTAAACCCTTCAGCCACACCACAAGCAGATACTGCACTCCTACTAATACAACCCCTGCCAAAAGGTGCAACGGCTGTAGGTAGTAAGGCATATCCGCGTAGGCAAGGGCAACTCCCATGCCCATCTCAACGAGGCACAAAATTAGGGCAAATAACGTGAATTTCCTAAAAGTAAAATCTTGCCAAAGGACATTTTTTCGATAAAGGTAGAAAAAGTAACCATTTGCACCCAAAAGTAACCAAGAAAATGACCTATGTACATAAAATTCGAGTCCCAACTTGCCTACCCAAAGACCGCGCCCTGCTTCGCCTATTTGTTTGGATACTATATCTATAGCTTCCCTTACCTGCGTACCGAGAAGTACCTGCATGAGCGTAAGAAAAAATGCTATCCGCAAACTCCAAAGCAAAGTTGTAGCCTCCTGCCCCAAAAGGGAATCAGTTTCTCTTTTGGGATTGGAGACTTTTGGTGCTTCTGCTATGATGTAAGTGAGTATAAAAACTATCAAAACCGCCAACCCCATGTGAAGTGTAATAAGATTGGGCAATAAGTTCGTAGAAACGACTACAGAACCAAGCCAGCCTTCTATGCCCACCAAGACAAAAGCAAGAAAGGCTAATGTAGGAATTTTGGGACTTGTTTTGCGGTAGCCCAGCGAAAAAACGAAAGTAAGAAAAATCAAGAAACCAATCAAAACGCCCACCAGTCGATTCACGTATTCTATCCACGCCTTCGTAACATCAAAATACGTGATTTCTTGGATAGATTTATCTTTCGTGATTTTTTCGGCTACCGCCTCAAAGCCAAGATAGCGCAAGGTTTTGGCAATGCGTTCGTTTTTGCGTTGACGTTCTTCCACATATTTTTGGGCATAATTTGGCGGAAGTTGGGCATTGTCTGTAGGCGGAATCCATTGTCCAAAACAACGCGGCCAGTCAGGACAGCCCATACCTGCACCCGCCATACGCACTAATCCTCCCACAGCTATCAATATATAAACGGCTACTATCGTGGCTATACCTACTGTCCGAAAGTAACTTTTATGGCTTGTTTTCATGGGTGCAAAGATAGCTTTTTTCTTGAAAAAAGCGCAACAGAGCAGACGAAATAACTATAGCTTTTTTCTTGAAAAAAGCGCAACAGAGCAGACGAAATAACTATAGCTTTTTTCTTGAAAAAAGCGCAACAGAGCAGACGAAATAACTATTAACATCGGACATTTATCAAGGAACATTTATCAGATTATCATCGATTGAATCTATGTTTATATTACACTTTTATCCCAAATTCCTGATACTATTAGATTGTGTGGTATTGCCTAAAATAGCCCTTAAAAGGCAACAAAAATACATTTTATAATCAATTTTGGGAGTGCTTAAAGCCCCATTTCAGGCTTTTTGTTGCCATATCATACAATCCGTTAGTATCAGAAACTTTTATCCATTACCTGAATGTTTTAATTTGTTATTTGATGCGTTACTGCGCCTGCAAAATTGCTTAGTTTTTCAAAAAAATCAGTCATTTCGGTAGGTAAGTCTTCTTTTGTTAGTTTTTCAGCCAACATCAACGCGTTGAAAGTAGGCAATTTTTGGTCTTGCAACCATTTAGACATAAAAGAAATTACTTTTTTGGCATCAGCCAAATGTGTTTTATCTGTTTCCCAATGTGTTTTTATATATTCACGTGCTTTTTTAGAGCAAGTTGAAGAATCCCAGCCTTCTTTTTTGCTTCGACTGTATTCCTCAAAAGTTTTCACGAATTTATCTTGAATATCATCTTTTTGATTTTCTATGCAAGTGTAAAAAGAGTTTGTTAAATTATTGAAAAATATTTCCTCAAAATTTTCTGTTAAATTTTGTTGTAAATGTGTTGCGACAGGCTTTTTACGCAGAGCCACCTTGCCTACCACAGTGGGCGAGAGCAAATAATTCTGTATTTCATTTCTTTCCCAAACCTGCCAAACAATGTGTGTACTCTTTTTTTTCAAATCTTGTTGTAGTTCCGCAAGTTCAGGGTAATAATCTCTATCACAAACTACCAACATTTTAATTGCCTCACCTGTCCCAATAAACATTTGTTGCAATGATTTTTGAAACCTTACCATATCTTGTTTGTAGGGATTTCCCTCTGCATAACAAACTGCCAACCGTTTTGCTATGGCTTGCATTTTTACTTCTCCCAACACAATATCTCCAAAAACTTGTATAAAGTCCCAATCTTCTTTATTTTCTACTATCAAAACACGCTTAAACTCTTGTAAAACAATAAGTTGCGTATTTTCCAATGAACCCAAATTTTCTAAAGTATTAAAAACATGGTAATCCAACTGCAAACGAGTTGCTTCTTCATCATACAAACTCAAGATGTTTTCAGGCTGTAAATTTGTTATTAAATCGCGTGAATGTGTCGCAAAAATAACCTGTTGCCCTGCGTCCGCTAAGTTTTTTAATTCTTGCAACAAGACTTTTTGCAAGTGTCCATGCAAATGAACATCTGGTTCATCAAGTAAAATTACACTTGGATCTTCTAACAATATAAATCCAAATAGATAAATAAATTGCTGAAAACCACTGCCTGCCGAAAAAATATCAAAAGCCTTTTTCTTTCCTTCTTCTTGATAAGTAACCTCAATGAAACGCATACTCAACTCCTCAAATTCTATACTCATTTTTTTGATAGAAGGAAAGGCTTTTTGCATAAGCTCTATTAAAATCTGTTCACGGTTCTTTGCTTTGAGTTCAAGTAATAAATTGCGAATAACCGCATTTACATTCCCTTCAGCAAGTGCATCACGCACCGCTAAAGTAGTTCTTTTTTCTTCTTGAGTTCGAAAAGTAGAGAAAACAGGTAGGTAAGAGGCTTTAAATTTTTGTAATGCTGTGAGCCATGCTTCATCTTTGTCTGTTTGTGTTTCAATGTTAAAACGATTGAAATTAAGCTCTAAAGTAGTCAAAACACTTTTTTCATTGTCAAAAGTTACCAATATTTCTATTAAAATATGCTTATTTTTGCCTTGTGTTATTTTATCATGCCAAAGGTCGGTACCTCTGGTAATAGGCAAAATTACAAAATCTTCTTCTGTGATAGACCTTGTTTTCAGTACGATAGGGTTTCCATTGACTTTGCTCAGGCATTGATGCAAACAAAAGTCAAACAAAGCTATAGCCTGCAACAAGGTAGATTTGCCGCTATTATTCGAACCTACCAAACAATCCAAGTCTTGAAATTCTATCTCAAGATTTTTAAACTTTTTGAAATTTCGTATTTGCAATTTCTTGATTTTCATAAAAGAGAGAATATTTTTATTTGCAAAATAACCAAAAAATCTCATAATATCCAATTTTTGGGAAGGCAAGGCGCAAAAAAACAGGCAAGCTCAACACTTACCTGCAAATCAACTTTCAACTCTCAACTTTCAAAAATCAAATCTCCACATCAAACTTAATCCCTTGAGCGAGAGGAAGTTGTGTGCTGTAGTTTACAGTATTGGTTTGGCGGCGCATATAGGCTTTCCAAGCATCAGAACCCGACTCGCGTCCTCCACCTGTTTCTTTTTCGCCTCCAAATGCCCCACCAATTTCCGCCCCAGATGTACCAATATTGACATTCGCAATGCCGCAATCTGAGCCACTGTAGGAAAGGAAACGCTCTGCATCTCGCATATTGAGCGTAAAAATAGACGAAGAAAGTCCTTGCCTCACGCCATTTTGAAGTTCGATAGCATTTTCTACCTCACCACTGTAGCGGATAAGATACAAAATAGGCGCGAAAGTTTCTTCTTGTACGCAATGGAAATGATTTTCAGCTTCTACTATAGCAGGCGTTACATAGCAACCCGAAAGCACCTCCCCTCCTACCAGCAACTTGCCTCCCTCGCGCTGAACTTCCGCCAATGTTTTCTGAAACATCTCTACTGCTTGTTTATCAATCAAAGGACCTACAAGTGTGGTATTTTCCAATGGATTGCCGATGGGCAATTTGGGATATACCGCACAAAGTTTCGCTTTGACAGTTTCGTAAATACTTTCGTAAATTATCAAACGCCTTGTAGTCGTACAACGTTGTCCGCAAGTACCTACTGCGCCAAAAACTGTAGAACGCAAAGCCATCTGCAAATCTGCCTCAGCCGTAAGAATAACGGCATTATTGCCCCCCAATTCCAAAATAGCTTTGCCAAAACGCGCCGCTACTTTTTGCCCTACAATCCTGCCCATGCGCGTAGAACCTGTAGCCGAGATAAGCGGCACGCGCTCATCATTGGTCATCAACTCGCCTATTTTGGCATCTCCGATTACCAAGTTAAAAATGCCTTCAGGCAAGTTATTTTCGCGCAAAACTTCCGCTACTATGTGTTGGCAGGCAAGGGCGGTAAGCGGTGTTTTTTCAGAAGGTTTCCAGATACAAACATCTCCACAGACAGCCGCAAGCATGGCATTCCAAGCCCACACCGCCACAGGGAAATTGAAGGCAGAAATGATGCCTACAGTGCCAAGTGGGTGATATTGCTCACGCATGGCGTGGTCTGCACGTTCAGAAACCATCGTCAAGCCATAAAGTTGGCGCGAAAGTCCCACTGCGAAGTCGCAAATATCAATCATTTCTTGTACCTCGCCAAGTCCTTCTTGTAGGATTTTGCCCATTTCAAGCGTTACGAGCTTGCCTAAGTCTTCTTTGTAAAAGCGTAGCTTCTCCCCTATTTTGCGGACTATTTCGCCACGCGCAGGCGCGGGCATTTTGCGCCAAACCAAAAAAGCGGCTTGCGCTTTTTTGATGACTTCTTCGTATTGGGCGGGTGTGGCATATTCCACTTGTCCCAAAACTGCATCATCTATAGGCGAATGGACAGTATGTGCGCCTGTGTTGTTCAAAGCTCCTTTTACTTGCCCTGTAGAGGTAGCAGGATTGAGTTTTGTCAGGTCGAATTTGGCTAATATTTCTTGCATACAAACGATTGAAATTTGAAAAAATCGAGTGCAAAATTAGGATTTTTAAATGAAAAATCGTAATTTTGTGTGAAATAAAACCTCTACCGTTATGAATATGAAAAAGTATCTCGCCTCCTTGATACTTTGGTGTATGGCAAAATTTTATAGGGGTAGGCAAGGTATTTTTGTACCCTGAATCTCTAAACGCCCTTGCCTGCCCACGTAGGCAAGATTATCACACCTTTGTTTACGTTCTCAAATGAAAAATCTCAAAAACATATCCTTGTTTTTTCTTGCCTACCTACTATTTGCTTGTGCCTCTGAAGTAGATGCTTTGCGCCTGAAGCGTAGGCAAGAAATGGATAGACAGGTTGAAATGTATTGGGAACGTTACAGAGATGCTTCTATGCGCGATTTGGTAAAGAGGGCTAAAATGGAAAATAATCCTGAAATTCTACAAAAAGGAATAGAAGTACGCAAAAAAACTAAAAAATTGCTTGAGTCTATCCGCAAAGACACTGCTACAGACATCAAACCTTATAAAAAATGGCTTTCTGATGAGTTGGTAAAAATATATGGTAAAGACCATGTGCGCGTTGATACTACCACAAATTGGGCAAATAAATATGGAGAGATTGCTTATTATGAGTACTATATGATACGCAGTCTGAGTGGAGGCGAGTGCGGAGTTAGATTACATTCCAGCGATTTATTTTTCTTTAACCAAAATACTACAGAACAAGTCTTTGAGTATGACACAGTTACAAATATAGCTTGTTTGAATTTGTATAGGTATGGCTATGAATTGGATAGCCTTTGGATAGATGGTGTGATAGCTAAAAAGGAATCCAGACACATTGGAAGTCCTATAGTAATCCCTTCTCTGCGGGCAGGAAAGCGGACTATTCAATTCAAACTTAAGTTTTTTCATAGATATATGCCTGAAAAAGATACGACCATTTTTGCTACCCATGTCTTTGAAGTATTCCCTAAAAAACAAATTGCAAAATGAAAAAATCAAGACTTTTATTTGTTTTGTGCTTTATTTTGTGCTGTATCTTTTGCATAGCCCATTGGGTAAGGTATCGCCACATAGCACGTGCAAATTATTATCAATCAATCCGATATTTGCAATATTCCTTATATGATATGAGAGATAAAAACAATATACTCGGTTTAACAATCAGAAAAAATATTGAGCGTTTGGGTATGTCCCCTAAAGAAAACGCTACATTCAAAGAAGCTGAAGCATTAAATCAAAAGACACAAAAAATGTTTGATATGTTGGAGAATGTCAAAAGTAGAGATACCATACCACATAATTTTTATGACATAACAGTTCAGCCACAAGGCAGGCAAGCTATAGATTTTTTGCAAAAATACGAACAGTACATCAAAGCCTATTACCCTTATGCACTTTCTATTTTGGATAATTTGACAGATATAAAATACTTGCGTACACAAAGTGCGGCAGAAGCCGATTTTGTACTGAATGACTTGATTTCTCGCCTGCTATTGTGTGAGAGAAATATTTTAGACAACCTGATGATACAATTTGAGCCTGAAAAAAGAATCATTTTACCACTTGTGCGAAGCAAAAAACAAACCTATTATGAAGGAGAAACTTTTGAAGGAACTTTGAATTTTTGGAATCCTGTCCGTTTTAAAAAAGGAGAGGCAAAGGCGACTGTGCATGGCAAATCTATAGATGTAGATGAAAATGGTATAGCACGTATTTTGTTGCCTGTAGGCAAGGCAGGCAAGTACAGTTTTGAAGGGACTTTTTCATGCAAATACCACAAACGCGATACTGTTATTAAGTTCTACTATGCCTTTGACGTTTTGAAAAAATAAACCTTGCCTACCGCGCGGGTAGGCAAGGGCGTTAGAATTCCGAAAATACCTTTCTACATTTATGGTTCTTGAAAAATTATGGTTCTTAAAAAATTATTGCGCAGGCAAAACTGTAGAACAGGCTTCCAGCCTGTTGTT
>JAAFJK010000726.1 GCA_013298105.1 Cytophagales bacterium | reverse complement strand
CTTGCCTGCCTGTATCCAGTTCCCAGCCCTCGATGCGCTCGCCTACTGTGATGATGACATTCAGCGAAGCTATATATTCGATTCGTTTTATCTTGTATTTGTTGCTACTGTCTTGATGCCAAACGATTTGCCAAGTCGCGGTATCCCATACAGCAATGTCTGTGGCTACAGTTACGACCTTGTCGCCTATCCAAGCAATGTCATTGGGGGCTTCTTTATTTCCTTTTTCTGAGGGGTTTTCGCCTCCTATAGTCATGCCCATGACATAGTGCAGGCTACTTCCGTCCAACAATTTTTCTTCTAAAACGCCTTTTTTTATATCCCAGACTATCAGTGTGCTATTCAAGGCTGAAGAAATGGCGCGTGTGCCATCGGGACTTGTAGCCAGCGCGTACACCCAATCTTGATGCCCTTCTAAGGTATGCAAAAGTGCGCCTGTGCGATAGTGCCAAACTTTTAGTTTGCCATCTTTGGAAGCCGATACAAGTTTATCACCCGCAAAGGCAAGTTTACTTACATAGTTCGTATGCCCATGCAAAGTATGATGGTGTGTAAAGTTATCATTTTTGTCTTTTTGGTATATGACGATTTTGTTCAGGTCGTCTGCAGTCGCCAAATACGCGCCATCTTCCGAAAAAGCCACAAAATTTACAGGTGTATTTTCTTCACCCAATGATTTGATGGGCTTCATGGTACTTCTGTTGAAAACTTTTACAGTATGGTCTTCAGAACTTGTTACTAACAATTTGTCATCTACAGCCATACCACCTATGAAGTCCGTATGCATAAAGTGCGTATTTCGCAAGGCTTTGGATTTGGTAGGAAAGGGCGTTTTTGGTACAAGCGGGGCGATATTGCCCCAATCTGAAGCGAGTTCGTTCATGGGTAAATAGATTTAAAATGTAGCTAAAACAGTTTGTCCCCCACGTACAGTTGCGCCCAGTTGGACATTGATTTTGGCATCAAGGGGAAGGAAAATATCTACTCTTGAGCCAAATTTGATGAAGCCCACTTCTTGTCCTTGCGCTACCACTTGGTCTGGTGTGGTATAACAGCATATTCGCCTTGCCATCGCACCTGCAATTTGTCTGTAAAGGATAAGTTTTCCATCTTCTGTCTGCAAAACGACTGTGTTGCGTTCGTTTTTTTCGCTCGATTTCGGATTCCAAGCAGGCAAAAAAAGCCCTGCATGATGTTGCACATAGCGCACTATCCCTTGTACGGGGGCGCGGTTCACGTGGACATTCAGAGGCGACATGAAAATGGAAACTTGCCTACAGGTGCATTTCAGGTATTCGTTTTCTACCGTTTCTTCTATCACGACTACTTTGCCATCTGCGGGTGCTATGATTGCGTTGGGCAGGCAAGGCAGGGGGCGGATAGGGTCTCGGAAAAAATATACCACCGCAAAAAATATCGTTATTCCTCCAAAAACTATCAGGTTTTGAAGCAACTCAAGATTTGGAAATATATACAGACTTCCAAAAAACAATAAACAAAGGATAGCAGTTAAGCCTCCCAAAATAGTATAACCTTCGCGGTGTATGCGTAACATAAGATTTAATAAGGAATGTTCAAAATAAAGTATTTGTGGTATAGGCATTGCACGCGGGGCAGGCAAGGCTACAAACTCTCATCTAAAATCCACTGCAAAACCGCCAAAACGTCATGGGGATTGGTGAAAGTGAGTGGAATAAGGTTAGGTTCAATAAATAAATTCTTACCTTCGAGTTTCAGAAAACACCAAGAAAAAGCATTGGTAACACAACCAAATATAACAGGTCGTGGATTGCCCTCTCGCTCATTGAATATTTGTGCGGCATACATTTCAGCCGCGCATTGCCCCAACCAAGAATCAATGTCATCTTTTTTAGCTTCCACAAAACAAAATATAGGGCTTTCTATTGAAACAGTGCGCGGTTTGGCAGAAAAGAGAAAATCGCAGTAACCGTTTAAGCCTTGTTTGCTATCTACATTTAGCTCATAACCTGAAAAAAAACTTATTTTATCGATGTTTTTCTTTCTAAACTCCTTTAAAAGAGGGGCTACTATCATTTCAGATTTTGCCTTTTCGCTTCCCAAGCCAATGCCTACCACTTCCGCTAAATCTTCCAAAAATTGGGGAGAAGCAAGTGCAGGTTTTGGTTGGGTAGGCAAGAAAGTAAGATATTCGTTTATTATCCCGAACTTTTCTTTGAGGTCTTTTAACTT
>JAAFJK010000181.1 GCA_013298105.1 Cytophagales bacterium | reverse complement strand
ATAAATCGTCAATAAAGCAGTAAATTGCAATCGTAAAATCTTTCATAAAAAGCGATTTGTAGTGTGAATGATTACAAATATAGCACTTATGACAAGATTTTACAATTTTTAACACCAATAATTTTAATACAATACTACGCAACTCACGTTAATTAAAACAACATGATTAGAAGAATGTTTTATCGTGTGGGAATTTTCGTATTATCGAGGGTTTGAAAAAAAATATCAAATAAAATACTGTAAAAATACTATTTAACCTATATTTTCCGTGTAAAATTTGATGAAATGAAAAATTACAGCATTTAAAACAACAGATTTACATCATAACAACTTAATTTATTGAACTTCAATTATTATGATATTTTGATGACTATAATTAAAAATCGTTTTTGAAATACAGTAAATATCAAGATTGCATGACAAACTACATTCATAGCTGTCCAAAGCAAATGGTCATGTTTTGATGTTTTTATGCACGATTACAGAAAATTCATGAGAACTTTGCAGTATGAAAAACAATATTTTGTATCATATAGCGGCGTGGGTTTTCTTTTGGATTGTGCCTATCATGGTAGCCCAATTTATAGGTATGTATGAAGGATTTATGATGCCTTTGCAAGACCTCGTGCAGAATTTGGGTATTATGGTAAGTTGCTCGACCTTGATTAGCTATGTGAATTATCACAGCTTGTATTATTTTTTTGAGAAACGCCGTTATCTGTGGCATTTGGTGTGCATCTTATCAGTGTTTGTAACGGCTGTTTTTATTTGTTCACAGACTTTAACAGCTTTTCCAAACGAACCTCAAATGGGACGCTTTAGATACATACCAGGCAATTTTGCAAGTATGATTCTTTCAACGCTTTTTTGGTTTGCGCAAAAGGGCTATATCAAAGAATTGGAGTTCAAAGAAGCCAAAACAAAGCGCGTGGAGGCAGAAATGGGCTTGCTCAAGATGCAAATTCAGCCCCATTTTTTGTTCAACACCCTGAATAATGTCTATGCCACCAACTTGCAAAATCCTGCAAAGGCAAACGAAATGATTTTGCAGTTGGCAGACCTTTTGCGCTATCAGCTCGAAATCACGAAGCAGGAAAAAATAAATCTGCAAGAAGAAATCAAACTTACTCAAAATTACATAGATTTGGAGAAAATTAGGCTACACGATTGCGAGGTTTTGGTGGAACTTGATGGCGACTTTCACACCTATCAGATTACGCCTTTGCTTTTTCTGCCATTGATTGAAAATGCCTTTAAATACAGTGCGGACATAGACAAACAGCGCATACACATACATTTTGACTTGAAAGACAATAAATTAGCCTTCGAATGTCATAACACGATTGGCAAAAAAATCAAAGTCGTTTCAAACAAAATGGGCTTGGACAATGTCCGCAAACGCCTCGAACTGCTCTATCCTGAAAAGCACGAATTTAAAACCCAAAAAATAGACAATAACTTTATCGTAACCCTGACGCTATGGCTTTAAAATGTTTGTTGGTAGATGATGAACCACTTGCGCACACTGTACTCGAAACGTACATGACCAATATCCATTTCTTGCAGTTGGCAGGCAAGTGCTACAACGCGATGGAAGCTATCAATTTTTTGCACCAAAACGAAGTAGATTTGATGTTTTTGGATATTCAGATGCCTACGCTTACAGGACTTGAGATGCTCAAAACGCTCTCCAAACCGCCTGCTGTCATCTTGACTACAGCTTATTCGGAGTTTGCGTTGGAGAGCTATGAATTTGGTGTGATAGATTATCTGCTGAAGCCTATCCGCTTTGAGCGTTTCCTGAAGGCAGTGAATAAGGTTGCTTTGCAAGACTTGCCTGCCCCTGCCGAAGTGGTCTTGGTAGTGAAAGCAGATGGCATTACCCATAAGCTCTTGCCTGCCAACATCTCGCACATCGAGGCTTATGGCAATTTTGTGAAAATATATGTGGCAGAGAAATTTTTAGTGGTGGCAGATACTATGACAGACATTCATACGCGCTTGCCTACCTTTGTGCGAGTACACAAGTCTTTTTTGCTCAATCCTGATTTTCTTTCTGCGATGGAAGGCAATCGCTTGTTTTTGAAAGAAGGCATAGAACTACCTTTGGGACTTTCCTACAAGCAATCTGCTATGGAAAAATTGTGGAAGTAATAAAAAAACGCAAATCAAGCAGATTTGCGTTTTGAACTTTCGGAGAATTAAATCAAATAAAATTAACGACTGTCTCGAGGGCTGTACCGCGTGAGCCTTTGATAAGGATAAATGTATTTTCAAATTTGCGGTCATTTATCCAATTATGTAACGAAAATTTATCAGGAAAATAGTAAGCATCTTGGTTGTTTTTTAGGGCGTGGCGCATGGCTTTGCCATACAAGACCTTGTACGTAAGGCGCAAACCCGACAATACCTCGCCTACGCGCTCGTGTTCACTTGCTTCGGCTTCGCCCAGCTCGTACATATCGCCCAAAATGACGACTTTATACATATTTTTGATTTTTTTGAAATTCAAAAGCGCGGCTTCCATCGAGCTTGGATTGGCATTGTAAGCATCTAAAAAGACAGTGTTTGTGCCTTTGGTAATGACTTGGGAGCGGTTGTTGGTAGGCAAGTAACTGGTTATGGCTTGTAGTGCCTCGTCATCTGATACGCCCATGTACTTGCCTACGCACAGCGCAGTGGCTACATTCGCAAAGTTATAGAAGCCAAAAAGTTGTGTTTGGGCTTCTTTGCCATGCATAGCCACTTTCAGATAAAGCGGACTATCCAGCATCTGCACTTCACAAAAATCCCTTGCCTGCGGATAGGAAATCAAAACGCGCACTTTGTCTTTCAATGCCTCAAGTGATGGTTCACTGGTATTGAAAAATACCTTCCCATGGTGGTTTGCCAAATAGTCAAAAAGCTCTCCATTGCCCTCTATCACGCCCTCTATACTTCCAAATCCTTCCAAATGGTCGCGTCCATTATTGGTTATTACGCCCATATCGGGCATAGCTATCTCACAGAGGCGTTTTGTTTCGCCCAGATGATTTGCGCCCATTTCTATCACAGCTATCTCGATGTCTTCTTTGATTTGGAGAATAGAAAGTGGTACGCCTATGTGGTTATTTAAATTTCCTTGAGTGGCAAATGTTTTAAATTTTTTGGCTAATACATTGGCTATCAATTCTTTGGTAGTTGTTTTGCCATTTGAGCCGCCTACAGCTATGACAGGAATATTCAGGGCTTGGCGGTGTTTTTGGGCAAGTTTTTGCAAACTATCGAGTACATCTGCT
>JAAFJK010000429.1 GCA_013298105.1 Cytophagales bacterium | reverse complement strand
AAGGCTATCAACTCAACCGAAATATAGGGGCAAATACCCTCCGAATGTATTTGCCTGATTTGTTGCAATGTCCTGAAAATCAAATAGATAAATACCTTGACGAAATGGGGATTTATTACCTACAAAGTTTAGAGCCCATCAGGGAAAAGACCCAAGAACGAAAACGCAAAATGATGAGGCAAAATGACAGACATCACACAGAAATGAACTATAAAAGAGGCTTTTAATACAGCCAAACAGAGATAAATAGTTCTCTTAAAATTGTACTATTCCAAGTTCTTTGAAATAATGGAAGCTTCAAATTTTGCTTATGAAAAAAGAGGCGGCAGATGTTATGCTCTTTTTGAAAGTTAATTTTTACAAAATTGTGCGAATCGCTAAAAAAGCACCTAAAAACAAACATCGCGCCAACAAAAAACGCTAACTTAATGGGCTTGAGCGAATCATAGGCGAGATAAAATTTTCTGAAATAGCTATTTCGCTTGGCATTGGTTTTTTGTTGTTAAGTACGTATTGCAATTCTTTTTTGTAAGAGTCAGGTAAGTCGTAATAATAGTGGGTTTCATCAAAACAATACTCCGTAGGATTTTGAGATAAAAAATAAAAGCGTTATTATTGTTTTTCGGAATCAATATATATAACGCTTTTATGGAGAGCATAACCCTCTTAGGTACAATATTAGGCACAATGCCTGAAATAAACAAATGGAAACGTAAATTTTTTACTCACTTAATTTGCTTGTTCATGCAAATCAAAGGTCGTATTAATTTTACGCAAATGGGTCGCTACGGTAAGTATAACGAGGCAACTTATCGGACAAATTTCAGCCATTCATTTGATTTTCAAGGCTTTAATCGTGAACTTATTTTGTCAAATGGGTCTGGACATTATGTGGTAGCCTTTGACCCCAGCCATATCAAGAAAAGTGGTAAACATACTTTCGGTCGCGGTAAATTTTGGTCAGGGTGTGATCAATCCATGAAAATGGGTTTAGAATTAGGTGGCTTTGCTGTATGTGATGTGGACAATCATACAGCGTTTCATCTGGAGGGCTTTCAAACGCCCAGCCCTTCGGATTTGAAGGCAAAAGAGCAAAGTTTATTGGATTATTATGGGGATTTGTGGGTAGAACAAGCGGATAACTTAACCAAATTTTCAGCTTATGGGGTGGTAGATGCGTATTTTTCTAAATATGGTTTTGTGGAAAAAGTGGTAACTAAAACCAAGATGCACCTGATATCACGTTTACGAGATGATGCTGACTTACGTTACTTGCATGAAGGCTTGCCTACGGGTAAACAAGGCAGACCTAAACAATATGATGGGAAGGTAAATATTAAAAAACCTGACCTTTCCCGTTTCAAAATAGCTTACGAAGATAAAGAAATACGTATATTAAGTGCCATAGTTTATTGTGTAGCCCTCAAACGAAAAGTGAAATTGGCACTTACCCAATACTTGGATAAGGATGGAAAGGTAAAAACTACCAAATTATACTTCTCGACTGACCTTGACTTGGGTGGGTGGTATATTGTGAAATATTATCAGAACCGATTTCAGATAGAGTTCTTGTACAGAGATGCCAATCAGTTTACAGGTCTTGAGCAATGTCAAGCAAGAGATGAGCAAAAGCTTCATTTCCATTTCAACACTGCCTTGACTACCGTGTCGGTTATGAAAGCCGCACATTATTTGAGTCTGCCAAAAGAGGAAAGGGAAGCATTTTCTATGGCAAGCCTCAAAGTGAAGTACCACAATGAATTGTTGCTACAAAAGTTTTTTGAAGCGTATGCAATAGACCCCAAACAACACTTTAATCAACCAAAGTACCAGCAACTAATCAATTTTGGCACTATAAACCACTAAAAGCCTACGGAGTATTGTAAATAGGGTAAACAAACTTCAAAAATAGAAAAAGCCCACAACTTGTGGGCTTTTTCGGGTTTGCGGTTATCGTTTTTTGAGTGCTTTTAGCAGTGTTTGGAGGTGTGCCTCGTGGTCGAGGTAGCTCTCGTTGGTGGTGCGTGTGTCTGCGTGTCCTACCATTGTGGCAATATCTTCTTATGTCGGGCGTTTTTGAGGGATATATTTCGGGGCGCGTTTATCTTTCCCCAAATGTACTTCAGTAGTTTATTGCAGTTATCGAGGCGCGGGAGGTTTTGTATGCCTTCGTATTTGTCTATAAGTGCCTGCGTACTTTCAAAGATAGGCGCGTAACTCCTGCCGTATCTTTTCATCAAGGGACTTTTTAGCCTGTATTCAATATACAAAAATTTCTCCCCTTGTATTTCTAAGATGCTCTCGGCTGTAAGGGCGCAATAATCTTTATAGCTAAAACCTGTATAGGCGCAAAACAAAAATATGTCTTTGGCTTTATTCAGGCTTTCCTCCTCAAAAACTTCTTTTTCGAGTGCGTGTATCTTGTCTGCCTCAAGGTATATCTTGGCGGGCTTAATGCGCTGGGCTTTGCTGTATTGGTAGGGGTTGCGGGTTGTCCACTGTCGCTCGTGTGCAAGTTCGAACAATTTACTGAAGTGGTTTAGTATTTTGCTCGTGTAGTTTATGCCTTTAGTCTTGCCTGCGCTTTGTCCGCGCTTTATGGTCTGCTGTCGCAAAGCAAGTCTAAAGTTTTCATAATCGGCTGTTTTGAAGTCCTGCACGTTGGTAGTTTCTCCAAAATGCGCCAAAATCATAGCGTTGTAGCTGTCATACGTTTCGAGGGTTCGGGGTGCTTTTTCGCCTAAGTCCACGTATAGTTTGTACCTTGCCTGCCAAACTGCCACAAGCTCGCGGAGGGTGTGTATCGGAGGCGGGGCAATGGATTTGCCCAAATAGTTGTTTTCAATGTCAAGGGCTGTAAATTCCTTGCCTGCCAACTCAAGGTTTGCAAATACTTTTTGAATGTCTATTTTGGTGCGCATGAGCCTATCGTTATAGACTTGTATTTGTTCTTGTTTTAGTTTGGAAGCGCGGTCTGTAGCCACGATGATTTGGGGTTTGGATTGCCACTCTTCAGGCATAATGCTTACGCCTACTGTGAATCCATCGCTTGCCCTATCTCCATTCAGCGTAATGCGACAATAGATAGGGAATAGTCCTGTTTTTTTGCTGGGCTTATTTCTTAGCCAAAACAGAATGGAAAGGTCGTTTTCAACGCTTGTGTTAAATTCATTTGAATTTGAATTGAAGTTAATTAAATTCATATAACAAGGTAGGTTTACTATTTTTTTAGGCAACCTACCCTGTTTTTAGGCAACCGAATAGGTCAGTATTTTTGTATATTTGCCCAATGAATGTCTATAAATTTCTTCTCCAAACCTTCCCTTTTTGATATTTCAAGGGGCTTTGTTTTGTGGAGTTGGTGTTCTTTGGCTGTGTGTATATGGTTTGAGCCTTTACTTTCGTAATCAAACAAAAACCTAACCTGCGCTTCAGTATAGCCCATGTCGTCTAACGATTTGGTTTCTTGAGGTAGTTGCTCGATTACATACTTTTTGAGTAAGCCATGTAGAAATACTTGCCTATACAAGTCTGCCTCGAGTGCTTCTGTGCGTTCCTGCAAAGCCTTTTCAATGGATTCAGTGCGTTCCTGCAAAGCCTTTTCAATATATTCAGTGCGTTCCTGCAAAGCCTTTACATTTTTTTCATTCTTTATATTAGCACGTAACAGCACCAAAATATAAATAAACGTAATTGTGAAAGTAATCCCAAGCAAAATGTTCATAGGGAGGTAGTTTGGCAAACTTCCTAAAAAATTAAACGCTTTACTTTTGTAGCTCTCTGTTATGTTGTTTGGCAAAATAAAAAATATAATGCCTCCTAAAAAACCAAGAACGATAATACGCGGGTCGTTTTTTATGATGACTGCGGGTTTAGTTAATATTTTTTTTAGCATATACTAATAAGGTTACAAAACAAAAAAAGCCCCTTTGAGGGGGGCAAACCATATAATTTAAGGGTTAGTCGGATAGGCGGGACTTGAACCCACGACCTCTCGCACCCTAAACGAGTGCGCTACCAACTGCGCTACTATCCGATTTTCTTTTGGTGGTGCAAAGGTAGGCAAGATAAAATGAAAATCCAAATAATTTTGATACTTTTTTTTCAAAAACTTAAGAAAATCCTATTTTAGCCTTGCCTGCCTTGCCTACGTAGGCAAGGTACATATCTATCAAAAAACTACATGACTTCGTTTTTAAGGAACGTTTACGACAACGTTTGCAATAAAAAATAGCCGTTTTTTATCTCAAATTCTTTGTTTTTATAGAAGTTAAGCCTTATTTTTTCTTAGAAATTAAAAACAAAGGTTTTATTTATAACATAAAATCTTTGAAAAATCCTATTTTTATACACCCCTCCCTATATGAAGCAATACCTCCAACAAGATAATTGGTGCATTATTGAAGAAGGATTCCATCATGCGCATAACCGAATCTCTGAAAGCGTATTTAGTCTTGGCAATGGACACATGGGACAGCGTGCCAACTTTGAAGAAGATTATTCAGGAGAAACCCTGCAAGGAAACTACCTTGCGGGCGTTTATTATCCAGACAAAACCCGCGTGGGCTGGTGGAAAAATGGCTACCCCGAATATTTTGCCAAAGTCCTGAACGCCTCTAACTGGATAGGCATACATATCGAGATAGATGGAGAACCCCTCGACCTTGCGCAGTGCGAAGTAAAAGAATTTACACGCACTCTGAACATGAAAGAAGGCTATCTCGAACGCGAATTTATCGCCCAAATGAAAAACGGAAAAGCCGTCAAAGTCCTTGCTACCCGATTCTTGAGTATTGCAAACAAAGAAATAGGCGCGTTGCGCTATGCCATTACACCCTTGAATTTTTCGGGTGCTATCATTGCCACCCCTTATTTGGATTTTGATGTCAAGAACCAAGATGCCAATTATGGCGAAAAATTTTGGGAAGAAGTAAAAAAATACCAACCCAATGGCAAAGATGCCTTCATAGTAGCCAAAACCAAAAAAACTAACTTTTATACTGCCACAGGCACAAACTTCCAAATATGGCAGGTAGGAAAGGAGCAAAACCTCCACCCTTTCCTCACAGACCGCGATAAGTACCTTGCCGCAACTTATACTGTAGAGTTGAAAAAAAATGAAGAAACTGTCTTCTACAAATATGTAGCCAACGTTACCTCACGCGACTATGACAGCAAGCAACTTCTCGAAATAGCTATGCAACGCATTCAAACCGCTACCACTCAAGGTTTTGATGCTATGAAGGAGGCGCAGGCAAAGGCGTGGGAAAACAAATGGGCGCACAGCGACATTACTATCGAGGGTGATGTAGCCGCACAGCAAGCCATCAGATTCAATATTTTTCAACTTGACCAAACCTACACAGGCGAAGATGCCCGCCTGAATATTGGACCCAAAGGGTTCACAGGCGAAAAATATGGCGGTAGCACGTATTGGGACACAGAGGCGTACTGCCTTGCCTTCTATTTGGCAACTGCCTCGCCCGAAGTAGCCCGAAATCTCTTACTGTATAGATACAAACAACTTGACAAAGCCATCGAAAACGCAGGCAAGTTGGGCTTTACAGATGGCGCGGCTCTTTTTCCTATGGTAACAATGAATGGAGAGGAGTGTCATAACGAATGGGAAATCACGTTCGAAGAAATCCACCGAAACGGAGCTATCGCAAGGGCAGTCTATGACTATGTACGATACACAGGAGATGAAAGCTATTTGGCAGACTTTGGATTAGAACTCCTGATAGCCATTGCAAGATTCTGGAGTCAGCGCGTGAACTTCTCTGATGATAAACGCAAATTCGTTATGCTCGGCGTTACGGGTCCGAACGAATACGAAAATAACATCAACAACAACTGGTACACCAACACCATCGCCGCTTGGTGTATGGATTATACGCGCGAAGTAGCCGACTTTGTAAAACGCACAGCCCCTGAAAAGTACACCGCGCTGGTAGGCAAGGTAAATTTCCACGAAGCCACTGAAATAGCCCAATGGAAACACATTGCTGAGAATATGTATTATCCCACTTCTGAAAAATTGGGCGTATTCCTTCAGCAAGAAGGCTACCTCGACAAAGAGCAAATCTTGGTCGCAGACTTGGACAAAAAACACCTTCCCCTAAACCAAAAATGGTCTTGGGACAGGATTCTTCGCTCTTGCTTCATCAAACAAGCCGATACTTTGCAGGGCATTTATGTCTTTGAAGACCGCTATGATATGGATACGATTGAGCGCAATTTTGACTTTTATGAACCGCGCACTGTCCATGAGTCCAGCCTGTCGCCCTGTGTCCACGCTATCCTTGCCGCAAAATTGGGCAGGCAAGAAAAAGCCTATCAAATGTACCTCCGTACTTCGCGCCTTGACCTTGATGACTACAACAATGATACTGAAGATGGTTGCCATATCACAAGCATGGCAGGTACATGGATGGCGGTTGTGCAGGGTTTTGGAGGAATGCGTGTGCGCGAAGGTCAGCTTCATTTTACACCTTTCCTACCCGAAAAGTGGGAAGGCTACACTTTCAAAATCAACTTCAGAGGCGCACTTTTGCGTGTGCGCGTGCATCAGGAAGGCGTAACGATAGAAAATGAAAGTACACAAAATATATCGCTCTATGTGCATGGAGAGCAATATGACTTGGCAGGCAAGGAGGTTCTGAATACAAACCTACAAGCCGTTTTTGCTTAATTTTTCTTTTTCCACGATTGTCAAGGTCTGCGACCATTGACAACATAGAAAAAACGCACAAGCCTTGCTTGTGCGTTTTTATCGTATTTTCTTAAAAAAGTCTTTCAACAATACTTCACTTTCTTCTGCCAAAACCCCTGCTATGAGTTCGGTACGTTTGTGTATGATGTCTTTGGAAAAAGTCTGAAAACCGCGCTTCAGGTCGCTCGCACCCCAAACTATCTGGGAGATTTGACTCCAAAAAATAGCCCCTGCACACATCACACAAGGCTCAAGCGTAACATACAACGTACAGTCTTTCAAGACCTTACTGCCCAAATAGTGCTGGGCAGAAGTAATGGCAAGTAGCTCCGCGTGTGCCGTAACGTCTGTGAGCTGTTCTGTAAGATTGTGGGCGCGTGCAATGACAGTGTTTTCACTCACTATCACCGCACCTACAGGGACTTCCCCCACCTTGCCTGCCTGCTCCGCCTCTGCGAGCGCGAGGCGCATAAAGTATGCGTGATTCTGTTGCAAATTTAGAATTGGGGGCAAAGGTCTTTTTTATTCCTAAATATATAGCTCAACGAGATATGACTGAAGAAATACATATCTTTGGTTTTGGGATTGCCAGATAGCTTTGAGTTTGTATTTTGAAGCGCATCGAGATTGTCTGTATTCGTGAATCTTGCCCCAAACTCTGTACTAATTTGCAAATTCCTTTTTACAAGCCATTTTATGCCCAAGCCCAAAGGAATCGCACGCGCCCATGAGTTAAAACTTGCAGTGCTGGTAGTATTGCGCACAGATTCAAGTTTTACAAGTCCCAGTCCCGCCAGCGCGTAAGGACTGAATCGATGCATATCGCGGGCAGTGCCTTGCCCAAAATTCAGAAAATTATATTCTATTTGTCCCGAAAACTCCAGCAAGTTTGTCAAAAATTCGTGTCCACGCATTTTGGCAAGATTGTCGTTGCTTTTGCTGTCTGCGCATTTGATTTGCCCTACGCCTACATTCAGGCGGACTGCCCAAGTTTCGGTTGGATTATAGCGATAAAAAGCTATCGCGTGTGCACTCGGTTGTGCAACATTTATGATAGAGGACATATCGCCCCGATAGTGTGCCACACCTCCGCCAAGCCCTACTTCGTGGGTTTGGGCAAAACTATAAGCTGTACTCAAAAAAAGAAAAAGGAAAAAAGGGAAACGGGACATTTAACAGGGAACATTTATCATTTAACATACCTATAACGCACCAATTATATTATTAGGTATGTTGATCACATTTTTTAAATTTTTATAGAAATAAATGATTGATAATCAAATACTTAAAAATGTTAAATGTTAAATGTTAAATGTTAAATGTTAAATGTTAAATGTTAAATGTTAAATGTTAAATGTTAAATGTTAAATGTTTCATGGCTTCGCGTTTGCTGAGGGAGGCAAGGGGCGTGAGTGCTACAAAATCACGTACAGGTTGGGGTGCGGTGCGTGCATATTGCCGTAAAGCCCAACCAATAGCCTTTTGGATAAAAAACTCCTTGCTGTCTTTGCACAGTTCGCAGTAGGCAAAAAGGCGGGCTTGGTCTGTCTTGGTCTTGTAACTCAGCTGAAAAATAAGCGCACTGCGCTGTAGCCAAAAATTATCAGAAGTTATCCAACGTGCTGTATAAGTGTCGATTTTTTCAGGAAAACGCAAAAACACCTTGCCTGCCAGTCGAGGCGCGAGGACATCTACAGTATCCCACCAACTTTTTTGAATAATGAGGCTCTCTATCCAGTCCAGCGCTTCTACAGGACATTTTTTGATGACCTTATCTGCTATCTCAAGTCCGCAATAATGCCATTCGCGCTGTGGCTTGTCCCACATATTTTGCAGGAGGGCAGGCAAGTCTGCGGGGGTAGGCAAGCCATGCTCGGCTATGACTTTTTTCAAAATCTCTCCCCTTTCAGGTGCTTTGATGCCATAAAAAGAGTGCAAATTGCGCATATAACGGCTCATCTGTAGCGCGTTTTGGTCATCTTGGGCAAGTTCAAACAGTGCCTCGAGCGTGTCCAGCATAAGGTTAAAATGGAGTGTTTAAAGAAAACGTTGGGCGTGTGTGCGCCCAACGTCTGAAGTAAAATAGAAACCAAAAGGTTGGTATTCTTTTATTTTGGGTTAAAATTAGGAAGTTTTTTGCGAAAAATAAAATACTTTAGCAAAAAATAATTGAAGTTTTTATTTCTGAAGACTTATTTTTCTGATAATCAAAGTATTAAGATATATGAAAAAAAAAATAAAAAAGAATTTAACATTTAGCCAAGTAGAAGCAAAATATTTTGCTATCTACAAACCATACGAAATGCTCTCGCAATTTACGGACGAAGATGGCAGGCAAGGGCTAAAACATTTGTACAATTTTCCGCTTGATGTCTATCCTGTAGGTCGCTTAGATGCGGACAGCGAAGGGTTGCTGTTGCTTACGAATGACAATAAGCTAAAGCATACCTTGCTCACGCCTGAATTTGAACATAAGCGGGTTTATTGGGTACAAGTAGAAGGCTTGCCTACCGAAGACGCGCTAAACCGCCTCCGAACGGGTGTGGAAATCAACCTAAAAGGACAAATATATCGCACCTTGCCTGCCGAAGCTATAGTAATAACAGAGCCACAAGACTTGCCTGCCCGCGAGCCTCCTATCCGATACCGCGCAAACATTCCCACGACTTGGTTGGAGATAACACTCACGGAAGGCAAAAACCGTCAGATAAGGCGCATGACTGCCGCTGTAGGCTTGCCTACCCTGCGGCTCGTGCGGGCGCGTATCGGCAACGTCTATGTGGGTAAGCGCGTATCGGGCGAGGTCTGGGAGCTGGGCAGGCAAGATTTTCAGGATTTAGGTATTTTTTATTGATAAAAAGCCATAAACATTACATCAAAAAAAATAGAATATATGATAAAAAATAGCTTTTATAGGCTTTTTTAAAGATTTATTATAAAAATAATACGTTTTTCAGCGAAAAATTGCGTAAGTATGAAACATTATGTATATCTTTGCGTAAGTAATATTTAAGTCTTATAGTCATCTACTTATACCATTATTCACAAACCTCATGTATCTAAAATTATGTTATCATACGCAAACCTCGCACCTTTGGCGCAGGCACACTTTCAAGATAAAAGCGTAAACTATATACCTCAAATCACTGCAGATGAGCAAAAAGGACTTTTGCGCATAGAAGGTGAGTCATACCATGAGTATGCGGTTGAGTTCTTCCAGCCTATTTTTGAGTGGTTGGATAACTTCATAGCCCGCTATCCCAAGCAACAACTTACGCTTGAGTTCAAAATGACGTATTTCAATACAAGCACTTCGCGCCGCTTCCTTGAAATGTTCCATGTCCTTGAAGCACACCATAAAAAAGGTGGAAATGTAAATGTAAAATGGTACCATGAAGCAGACGACTTGGATATACTCGAAAATGGCGTAGAGTATTCTCAAGAAGTATCGTTTGATATGGAAATGATACCATTGCCCTAAAGCTAAACTGTCCAAAAGCGCACAGGCTGGCGTTACAATTTCGTACAAATTCAAAATACCAATTTTATAAAGCATTGTAAAACAATATTTTATAAAATTGGTATAATTTTTTATCTATATGTTGTAATAATTTCTTGCAATTTGCGAATAATATAGTACCTTGTATAACATAGAAGATTAAAAGGTGGAAGGGTTCAAAGGTAAAAGGGTTGAAAGAGGGCAGAGCGCAAAAATCACCCTTACACCCTCTACCCTTCCACCCTCTATCCTCTATCCTTCCACCCTTCCACCACATGATAACCCTCAGCGACATCAACAAATACTACACAATGGGCAAAAATAAACTGCACGTACTCAAAGGTGTGAATATGCACATCAGGGAAGGTGAATTAGTGTCCATTATGGGTTCTTCAGGTTCAGGCAAATCCACGATGCTCAATATTTTAGGGATTCTTGATGACTACAATTCAGGCGAATATCAACTGAATAATACGCTCATGAAGAATCTTTCTGCCTCAAAAGCGGCGTTTTATCGCAATCGCTTTTTGGGCTTTGTGTTCCAGTCCTTCAACCTGCTATCCTTTAAAAATGCTATGGAAAATGTAGCATTGCCGCTTTATTACCAGAAAGTTAGTCGTGTCAAGCGCAACAAAATCGCGCTTGAATATTTAGACAAGGTGGGCTTGCGTGAGTGGGCAAACCATACACCTCAAGAAATGTCGGGTGGACAGAAACAAAGGGTGGCTATAGCCCGCGCCCTTATTTCTCAACCCAAAGTTATTTTGGCAGATGAACCTACAGGTGCGCTTGACTCTAAAACTTCTCAAGAAGTCATGAATATCTTTAAAGATGTAAACAAGCAAGGCATGACTGTAGTCATTGTAACGCACGAAAATGACGTTGCACAACAAACCGAGCGTGTTATCAGGCTAAAAGATGGCATAATCGAGAGCGCGGATTATAAGATTGAAGAAACATTTAGCCATTAAAACCTATGAAAACATTGTATTATGCACCTGTAGATAAATCTAATTGGATAGATTTAGAGAATTTTTTTGAAAGTAAAGGCGCACCACATAGTTGTTGGTGTATGGTTTGGCGAAATATGAAAGAAGGTGGGGACAGAAGCAATAAAACAGATAAAAAAGATGCTTTGAAAGAATATGTTGCTCAAGACTTGCCTATTGGATTGCTTTGTTATGACGGTTCAGAGCCTATAGCATGGTGTTCTATCGCACCAAGAGAAAGTTATCGAGAACTCTCAGGCGACAATACAATAAAGGGTGTTTGGTCATTGGTTTGTTTTTATATCAAAAAGGAATACCGCCAAAAAGGAATTACTGAAGAATTGATTGCGCAAGCTATAGAATATGCCAAAAACAATGGTGCAAAGTATTTAGAAGCCTATCCTGTCGACCCCGACTCGCCAAGCTATCGGTTTATGGGTTTTAAACCGACATTTGATAAATTGGGTTTCGATTTCAAACACAAAGCAGGGCAAAGAAGGTATGTAATGACAATGGAACTATAAAATATGTAATTATTTAGCCCCCTGCCCCAAAGGGGAGAAATATCTCCAATTTTTACCTATTTTAGTGTTTTGGTAGGCAAGTTTAAATGCAAACTTACACAAAAACTCCCCTTTGGGGCTGGGGGCTAAATAGTTACAAACCTTCAACATAAAATAAATATATGACAAAATACAGCACAAAATTTATTTCGTTGGTGTTATGCTTTTTCATGTGTTTTTGCAATAAAACACCCAAAGACAATATAACTCCTTTAGAAAAAGGACTGCTAAAAAACCAAACTATACAAGTAGGTGGATTAGATAGATTTTACCACGTTTTTGTACCTGAAAAGTACGAAAACGCGCCTTTAGTTATTTTGCTTCATGGCAATGGAGGTAGTCATGACGATATGCTTGGACTTACAGGCGTGAAAGCTCCATACAAGCTATGGCTCGATATAGCACAACAAGAAAATATCATTGTCTTGGTACCCAATGGCACTTTAGGCTCAAGCAATGCCAGAGGCTGGAATGACTGTAGGAATGACGCAAGCACCAATCCTACTACAGATGATGTAGGTTTTATACGCGCTTTGATGGATAAAATTATGAATACTTACAAAGCCGATACAAAAAAAGTATTTGCTATGGGTACATCGAATGGCGGACATTTTGCACAACGTTTGGCGCAAGAAATTCCACAAAAAATTACGGCATTTGGGGCAGTAGTGGCTTCACGTGCTAAAAACTCAAAATGCAGTGATTCGAATGTGCCTATTTCTGCCCTGTTCATGAATGGTACTGCAGACCCTATTTTGCCTTACAATGGTGGACAAATGTCGTCAAACAGAGGCGAGGTCTATAGCACTGACGACACAATAAATTATTGGATTACGCGCAATCAAACGGCTACCGCCCCTGAAACTACTCAAATAACCAATATAAATACAACCGACAACTGCACCATAACCAAACAACTTTATAAAAATGGAAGCAATAATACTGAAATTATGTTGTACGAGGTAACCAATGGCGGACATACCGAACCAAGCATAGCACAACGATACAGTACAGCATTTTTACAAATCGTAGGCAATCAAAATGCAGATATAGAAATGGCAAATGAAGTTTGGAATTTCTTTAAAAATAAATCGAAGTAACCATCTATCTCCATGAAAACACTATTTTTCACTTTCCTTGCCTGCCTGCTGGTGGGTTGTGCAAGCGACACAAAAGAGGAGAAAATTGAGCATACAGCTTCAGAAAATAAAACTGAAGTTGTAAAAGATGAGGCTATATTGTCTAAAAAAGATAACACAGTTTCAAAGAAGCCTGTTTTATCAAAAGAGGATAGCATACGGTTGAATACAAAACTTTCCCCTAAATTTATTTCTGAAAATAGAGATATTATTGAATTATTGCAAGAAAGCGATTCTGTTGTAATTGTTTCTTTCGAAAGACTTTGGGAAACTATAGGCGATTCTTTAAAATATATACGAGAGAGAGTAATTTTAACGCCCAAACAAAGGATAGCATTTGTAAAAAGGCTGAATAAATACGCAACGATTACCATAAAAGAAGTGGGTGTGCATTGTTGGTTTCCACACCATAAAGTTTATTTTTACACAAAACAAGGTATTGCTCTTTGGGAGATTTGTTTCCATTGTAATAGAGACCAAAGTATAGGCATCTCCTTCTTAAATGCTTCTAATGTAAGACTTGAAAAGGGAGATATTATTGCAAAACTATTCAAAAAATTTGGACTTACCTATCAACTCTAAAATACCTTCCACCCTTTTACCTTTCTACCCTTCCACCCTTCCACCTATGTTTGACTTAGACAAATGGCAAGAAATATTTGACACCATGCGCCGTAACAAATTGCGCACTTTCCTTACTGCCTTTGGCGTATTTTGGGGCATTTTTATCCTCATAGTGCTACTTGGGGCAGGCAAGGCAATGGAAAATGGTGTAAAGCGCGAATTTGGCAATAGAGTTGTAAGCTCTTATTGGCTTTGGTCGTGGCAGACAAGTATGCCCAGCAACGGATTCAAACCAGGGCGAAGAATTACTTTTACCAATCAAGATGTAACAGATTTACAGTTGCAGATAGATGAGGTAGCTTATGCAGGTACACGCAACAACTTACAAGGCGAATATGTCGTAAAGTATAAAGACAAAAACGGCTCTTTTCGTATGTTTGGCGCGACAAGCGAATTTTTGGCTATCAATGGCGAAAAACTCAGCAAAGGACGACTGCTGAACAAAGGAGATGAGCAGGCAAGGCGCAAAGTAGTGATATTGGGCGAGAAGGCAAGGAAAATACTTTTTGATGACGCAGATGCTATAGGCAAGTGGGTAGATGTTAGAGGGATTTATTTTCAGGTAGTAGGCGTATATACCAGCAACGAAAATAATGGACAAAATGAGGAGCGTGGTTATATTCCATTTGCGACTTTGCAGCATACTTTTGGACAGCAAAACCGCGTAGAACGCATCACGTTGGTAGGCAAGCAAGGTACAGACCCGCAAGAGATGAAGGATAAAATCAAGCTCTTTATGGCAAAAAAACATAAATTTGCTTTTGAAGACGAGCAGGCAATGGGCGTACACAGTAACGAAGAACAAATGAAGCAATTTATGGGGCTTTTTGGTGCCATTGCGACTTTTGTGTGGGTGATAGGCATTATGACTTTGATAGCAGGCATAGTGGGTGTGAGCAACATTATGCTTATCATTGTGCAAGAGCGTACTCGTGAGATAGGCGTTAGGAAGGCTTTGGGTGCCACACCTTTTTCTATCGTGAGTTTGATAATCCAAGAATCAATAGTCATCACAAGTTTGGCGGGTTATTTTGGGCTTTTGGCGGGTGCGTCTTTGTTGGCTTTGTTTTCGTATTTGATAGATATGGTAGAGGCAGATGGCGGGCGCGTGGGCTTTTTTTACAATCCTGAAGTCGACCTTTCTACAGGTATCAATGCCGTCATTACTTTGGTCATTGCAGGGGCAATAGCAGGACTGATGCCCGCGCTTAGAGCCGCAAGAATTAAGCCCATAGAAGCACTCAGGGCAGATTAGACTTCTTGCGAAAGTGCTATTTCTGATACCTCACCCCTGCCCTTCTCCAAATGGAGAAGGGTTAAAAAGACTTTCGCAAGAAGTCTATTAAGAAATTTCGTAAAAACATACAGAAATACCTAACCTACACCTTTGCGAGTGTAGGTTTTTTTGTAGCAA
>JAAFJK010000090.1 GCA_013298105.1 Cytophagales bacterium | reverse complement strand
GCATCTCCCAAATTTTCCAAACCATTCAAGGCACTGATGCGATTTTGGCTTTTCCACGAAGGTTTATTTTCCAAATTCATCAAAATATCGAAGGCTTTCGAGCTTTTTGTCTTGCCTATAGCAGTAGCCGCAGCATTGATAACTCTGTCGCTTTCGTCTTGCAACGCCTCTTTGTAAACGTCCAAATATTTTGCATCTTTGGTATTGCCCAACATAAAAATAGCTGAAGATTTTATCCAAGATTTTTCGGTTTTTATCAGATGCAAGAGCCATTCGATAACCTCTTTGTTGTATGGTTGGGCTACTATTTTCAGGAAAGAACCGCCCGCATATTGCCTGTATCGCCAATATTGATTAGAAGCAACTTCTTTTTTGAGAGCAATCCTAATTTTTTCTTTGAGCAAAATCGTTGTGGTGCTATCTTTCGCAATTTCGACCAATTTATCCAAAGACTTTTGTTTGGCAAGTACATCTTGGCTATTTTGTAATTGCGCAAAATATTCGGCTGTTGTTTTTTCAAAAATAGTTTCACATAAAAACGTTTCTGCTACATTGAAATTGACAAAGGCAGGCGAGGTAGGCAAGGTAAAAGTAAAGGTATTTTCGGTTTGTGGTTTCAGATAAATGCTTTCTATTTTGCCATCAATTTCAACCTCAATTTTACCTTGAAAAAAGCTAACTTGTTGAAAGTCAGTTTTATTTTCTTGACTTTGCACTTGTTTTACAGTTAGCAAAAGTTGCTTTTGAGAGGCATTGTATTGTTGCATAACCTCGAATGTAGGCAAGCCAATTTTATAAATCCATTGCTCAAAAAACCATTGATACGACTTGCCTGCCGTTTTTTCTATAGCGTTTTGAAAATCTTGCGTACTCACCTGCTTGCCTGCGTTTGTTTTCACATAATACTGCACAGCTTTCCACCAAATTTCCTCGCCTAATTCTTTTTGCAACATTTGCAAAACAAACGCCCCGCGAAATTTTGAGTAGCTATCTGTAGTGTGGGAGGCAAGGTCTTTGGCTTTTTCCTTGAAAAAGCTATTGTTAGGCACTATAGGATGTCTGTTGTCTGAGTTCCAATCATTCATCACATTCCACCTTTCAAAAGGATAATACCACATCAGATATTCCTCTTTTGCATTGCTTTTGGCAGTATAAAGTCCCGCAAAATATTGCCCAAAAGCATTATTCAGCCAAATATCTTCCCACGCTTTGGGCATAAGCAAGTTTCCAAACCATTGATTAGCAAGGGCTTGCAACGCCACACCGTCCCACAAATATTTGAAATCTTTATGAACGCCATAATCATCAATGTAATTGTCAGAAAGGATACTTGCCGAATGTTGCCCTACCAAACTCGGATAAGGATAATCTTGCACCACGACTTGACTATACATTTTTTGCGGATAAGGAACACCCGTTTTTTCCTCCAAAAAACGCATCATATCAGGCAACAATTCCACAGTAGCCGTAACTGCTTCAGTTTCGTCATGATAACCAAAATTAGCGATAACTTTACCATTCGAGGTTTGCAACACTTCTTTGTACTCGCCTACCACTATGGAAACCAAGTAGTTAGGAAAGGGTACGTCAGAAGCATAATGATAGGTTCGAGTGTTGTTTTTGTTGTCATTGATGGAAACTAAATTGCCATTTCCAATAACCATCAAAGGCTTTTCGACTGTAGCTTTAAGCTCTGTAGTATGAATGTCTGCGATGTCTTCGTTGCAAGGAAACCAATATTTGTTGTTTTCGGGTTCGCCACTACTCCAGATTTGTTTGCGTTTGGTGGGCGTGGTAGAAGTAGGTTGTTGAAAGCGCAAACCTTTCCCAAAACTTCCTCCAACGGCATTGGGGTCTGCGCGGTTTTCGTGGGTTGTGCGATAGCTTATTTTCAATGTAAAGTTTTCATTGGGTTGGTATTTCCTGTCCAATGTTATCTCCAAATTGTTGTCTGCCTCGCCTCCGTCATAGTTGAAGGGTAGTTTTTTGTTATTCAATTCAATGGCTTGAATAGATAACTTGCCTGCGTCCAAATAGATTTTATCACTTGCCTGCCAAACAGAAGCGGTTATTTCGGCTGTGCCAAAGGCTTGCCTGCCCGCCCAATCAAATTGCAAATTGAGCGAAAGGTGTTTGGTATCTATGTTTTGCCCCAAAACGAAGGTAGGCAAGAAGAAGATTAAATAAATAAGGAAAGCCCCCAAACCCCCGAAGGGGGCTTTTTTTGTGTGAAAAGACCCCAAACCCCCGAAGGGGGCTTTTCGTTTGCTTGACAAAACTGTTGAAATTATTTTAGGTAGAGATTTCATTTTGATGCGTTGGTTAGAATATTGAAGTTTATTTTTTTAACCTCTCCCCAACCCCTCTCCAAATTGGAGAGGGGCTTTTTCTCCTCCCTCCAATTTGGAGGGAGGCAGGGAGGGAGGTTACACAGATAAAATCCGCGCTAACTGTTTTTCGCTTTGCAACCCTACTTTATTGGCAATTTCGGTTTTAGATAAATTAGGGTTTTTCATCAATTCGGTAGCTTTGGCTTTGCGGACTACAGTGATGTATTCATGGACAGTAATGCCCGTTTCCTTTTTAAAAATCCGCGTAAAATTGCGCTCACTCATGTTTGCAAGTTCTGCTAAATCGAGTAAATTACTTTTTTTGCCCATATTTTCAAAAATGAAATCTTGCACTTTGTGGATTCCTGCATGAATATGGTTTCTGAATTTTAAAAATTCACTTTCTTGGCTGTCATTGCCACTACGTCTGCTGAAAACTACCAATTCGCGTGCTACCAAATGTGCAAAATGACTGCCTTTCAGTTTTTCGATGATATGCAGGGTCAAATCAATCCCTGAAGCAATGCCCGCGCTTGTATAAATATGGTCTTGCTCAGTGTATAAAATATTTTCAATGACTTTTATTTTGGGATATTTTTCTTGTAAGGCTTTGGTTTTCTTGAAATGTGTTGTGCAGTTTTTGCCATTCAGTAAGCCCGATTCAGCCAACACAAACGCGCCCATACATATACTACAGACTGAAACGCCTTTTTCGTACAACTCATTTATCCAACGAAAAAGGTCTTTTTGGTTCAAAAAATCTGGAGAAGTCAAATAAGAATAGGCACAGCCTGCAACCATCAAAAAGTCGCCTGCCTGATAATTTACCTCCGAAAAATGCTTGACTGTACCAAAGGGCAAACCACTTGTAGAAACAACCGCTTGCGCAATTCCACA
Source organism: Cytophagales bacterium (assembly GCA_013298105.1). Lineage (GTDB taxonomy): Bacteria > Bacteroidota > Bacteroidia > Cytophagales > Microscillaceae > RDXI01. The sequence goes on along the minus strand of JAAFJK010000090.1, from coordinate 3,580 downwards.
ATACTCCGTTTCAAAGTCTGCCCCAAAATCTATTGCCTCATGAATAGCTTGGTCTGCCCCCGCCAAATCTAAGATGTGGACTTGTGGTAGCAATAAGAATATAAATTTTGTTGCCATACCCTTCTTTTTATACTGCAAAGGTAGGCAAGAACTTTTTACTAAAAAGGTCAATATTCGGACATTTTCAGCCAATAAGATTTTGTAGGAAAGGCTATTTACCAAAAACCGTTTTGCGATGCTTCAAACCCCATTGCACAATATTTTCAATAATCTCTCTGATAGAAGCACCATGTTCGCTAAGGGCGTACTCGACCATCACAGGCGAGGTATTCAGCACACGCCTCTCCACCATCTTGATGTCTTCCAGATAGCGAAGTTCTTTGGTCAAAGTAGAGGAGGTAATGGTTTTCAAAACTTCTTTGATTTCATTAAAACGCATAGGGTTGTTGCATAGCCTTGCGAGGATTTGTCCACGCCATTTGCCCCCAATGATGTCTAATACATCAGCCACAATTTTCATAGCAACTGTTTTGTCGTCTTCACATTCCATATTAAATATTTGATTATGAATGTTTTAAATATTAGACTTCTTGCGAAAGTGTTTTTAAAAGCCTCACACCCTGCCCTCTCTCCATTTTGAGAGAGGGAAAAGGTACTTTCGCAAGAAGTCTATTGTAAGAAAAGTAGGTATCTTAAAAACTACTTGTATTTTTTTACTACTAAGTTGCAAATTTATACTTAGTTTTTCATCTTTGCAATATCAAATCATAATAAAATTTCAAAAACAATGCAAGCAATACAATATACTGCCTTTGGCAACTCGGAAGTAATCCATGTGGTGGAACTTCCTCAACCCGAAATCAAAACTGCAGATGACGTGCTGATTCAAGTAAAAGCCGCAAGCGTCAATCCATTGGACATGAAAATCCGTATGGGTTTTATGCAACAAATGCGTCCTGTAACGTTGCCCTTCGTTCCTGGACTTGATGCTTCAGGTATCGTGGTAGCGGTAGGCAAGGACGTTACCCAATTCAAAGCAGGTGATGAAGTATTGGCGGTTACAATGGCAAATGGCTATGCTGAATATGTGGTAGCCAACCAACATTTTGTTTTGCACAAGCCTGCCAATCTTTCATTTGTAGAAGCGACTTCTTTAGCCGTAAATTTGGGAACAGCCCAAAGTATCTTGTTCACAGAAGGGAAATTGACCGCAGGGCAAAAGGTGCTTATACAAGGCGCGGCAGGCGCGGTAGGGGCAACTATGGTACAACTCGCCAAAAATAATGGGCTTTATGTCATAGCGACTGCTTCAGGCAATGGCATTGATTTAGTCAAAAGTTTGGGGGCTGATGAAGTCTATGACTACAAAACCCAAGATGTTACTAAAGAAGTGAGTAACCTTGACTTGGTAGCCGATTGTGCGGGTGGCGATTCTTTGCAAAAATTATTCGTGGTATTGAAGAAAGGCGGAAAAATGTTGAGTATTGCAGGAATGCCCTCGCCTGAATTGGCGCAACAGCACGAGGTAGAGGCGCGTTTTGTTTCTTCTAACCTTACTGCCCAAAATATCGCACCTACACTCGACTTGGTAAAAGCAGGCAAGATACAACCTATCATTGCCAAAATATTTACCTTAGCAGAAGCGGCACAAGCGCAAGATTTCCTCAGCACTGGAAGTACAAATGGAAAAGTGGTGTTAGAAATTGCTTAGGAATGAAAAATAAATGTTCTTCGAAAGTGCTTTTTTACATAGGATAGGGGTTGCAACCCCTATCCTATGTAAAAATTTCTGGTTGTCTGACAATTTTTGTGGTAGTTTTTTTTGCTCAATAGGATAGGGTTTAAAACCCTATCCTATTGAGCAAAAAAGGCGTTTCTTAAATCCGAACTTGCTCAAAAAATGTTTTTCCACAAAAATTGTCAGACAACCAAATTTCTTTGGAGATTATTTTTTACTCGTTCCTTACTTCAACTTCACACCAATTACAGTGATGTCGTCTGTCTGCATATCCTTTCCCTGCCAAGTCGAGAATATGGCTTCAAGTTTTTGTTTTTGGGCAGGCAAGGGCAAAGTATGGTTTTCTGTCAAAAATTCCACATAGCGTTTTTTGCTAAATTTTTTGCGCTTGCCTTCCACTTCTGCTATCTGGTCTTCGAGTCCATCAGATTGCAGATAATAACAATCGCCCGAAACAAGCGGAAAAGTCTGCTCCTCAAAGTGATAATCAGTCTTGAATTTGGTCATACCTATCGGAAATTTTGCGCCTTTGATTTCAGTCAAAGTTCCTTTGCTAAACCGCAAAACGTAGTGCTTTGCCCCCGCAAAATGGACTTCTTTTTGGTCATAATCAATCCAAAGCAACGCCATATCCATGCCCACATAGTTATTGCCTCTTACCGTATCGTTTTGGTGAAGGGCTTTTTGGACTTGTGTATCCAAGAGTGTCAAAATTTCATTTGGTTTGGAGATGCCTTGCTCATTGATGATATAATTCAGCAACGAATGTCCAAGCATAGTCATAAAAGCCCCTGGTACGCCATGCCCTGTGCAGTCTATCACGCCCAGCATAATTTGGTTGCCTTTCGAAGTGCACCAATAAAAATCACCCGAAACTATATCACGCGGATAATACAGCACAAATCCATCTGCAAACTGTTCCAAAACTTCCGAAGTATTGTCCAAAATAGCTTGTTGGATTCTTTCAGCACTTACAATACTTGAAGTTATTTGGTTGTAGGCATATTCGAGTTGTTTGCCTTTGGCATCAAGGTCATCTCGTTGGGTTAATATTTCTTCGTTTTGTTGATTGATTTCCTCTACTTTTTCGGCTAATCGGTTGCTGAGTGTTTGGAGTTCATTGCGCTGTTTGCGAATGATGCGATTATAGAAAAAGAAGGCAAATAGCACTACCAGCAAGGCAAGCAACGCAATAGAGAGAATAAAAATATTCGTCCGAAACCTGAGTTCGTTCAATTCTTTTTCGGCTTGGATTTGATTTTTTTCGGCTTCTACTTTGGCAGTTTTTTTCTCTGCCTCTACCTTCAAAGAATCCGTTTGCTGTACAATCCGTTGCATTTTATTCATTTCTGCTTTGGATTCTGCCTGAAGCATAGTAAACAGCGAATCATTGTCTGTAAAAGTATCGGACAAAAGTCCCGCATATTTTATAAAATCTGCCCGCTCTTTGGGCGATAGATTTTTAGAAGCAATGAGCCTATCCATCAGCGAAGTAAGCTCTGTTTTGAGGCGCGTAGTACGCTTGAGTTGCTCTTGGCGGTCGTCCAATAAATTGTCTGTGATTTTGTTAAAATCATCTACAATGCTATTGGCAGTTTCTTGTTTGGGTTTATCCTCTGGTTTTTTAGCTATAGTATGCTCCTCCATATACAGCTCTATCTCCTCCGACATAATCGGCTGTTCTTCGTTTGGGATAGACAAAAATACAAACGTATTGTTACTTTCAAAGTGGATATGTTTAGCATCTACTTGCACCCCATCTACCAAAAACTTGATTTTTTCAGGCGAGCCATTGAGCAAATTTGTAGAGATATTATTAAGCGTAAAATCGCCACTGGACTG
>JAAFJK010000715.1 GCA_013298105.1 Cytophagales bacterium | reverse complement strand
ATTGGGTGTTGGAGGTGTACGTTCGCGGTTGATTTCTACAGGTGTATTGGTACGATTTACGTCTTCGCGGGTGCGGACAGTGATGTTTGTGGGTGTATTGGTAGCCCTTCGTCCTTCCTCCTCACGCATACGCACTTGTCCACTATTTGTAGGCGAGATAGTGTTACTACCTCCTGTATTGTAGCGCGGACCTCTGTATGTGTTTGGTCTTGCGACAGTCATAGGGTTTGTGGTATAGCTACCATTGTTCCTGTTATTTCTGCCCCAACCGTTGTTCCAGCCATTCCAGTTGTTATTCCCCCAACCGTTGTTCCAGCTATTCCAGTTGTTATTCCCCCAACTGTTGTTTCCCCAACTGTTATTCCCCCAACCGTTGTTCCAGTGGTTGTTATTCCAGCCCCAGTTATACGACCAGCCACTTGTCCAACCCGTTTGATTATTCCAAGTAGAGGTATAAGTCCAGCCTCTGTTGTTGTTCCAGTCGTTGTAGTTATAGGGGTTGTTGTAAGGGTTATTCCAGCTATTATTCCAACCAATGCTTGTGTTCCAGCCCATATTATTTCCCCATTGACTTGTGGGGCAAGGGTATTGATTATAGGCACTGTGATACCTATTCCAGTCGGGTTGTCCATTTCCCCAAGAAGTATTCCAACCTTGCCCAAAGTTAGGTTGTTGGGTATAGTTTGGATTGTAATAAGCGTTATCACTTACTACATAGCCCTCCTCGGTGTAGTCGGTTGGTGGTGTAACTTCGGGTGTGTTGATGGCTGTGTTTTGGGTAGGTTCTTTGGGCGCAGGTTTATTTTCCTTCTCTGTGTGCGTGGTGGTATAATAAGCGTCATCATACGCTTTGGAGGAGGCAAGTTGTTTTGCACCTGTGCAAGCATTCAAAAGCACCAAGACAGAGATGCTCCATATTTTCAGGGTACGATATAAGGGGGCTGTTTTCATAGTATCAGATATTTCTTTTTCAAATATACGTCCTTTTTTTGGATTTGTAACAAAATCCTTGCCTGCCAGCGCGTTAAAGGTGTGTTAATAGACTTCTTGCAAAAGTGCTATTTTTGATACCTCAACCCTGCCCTTCTCCAAATGGAGAAGGGTTAAAAATACTTTCGCAAGAAGTCTAATAAATAAAAGCCCCTAAAAACTGCTCATACAGCCCAGAAACGTAATTTTAGTTTTTTTTCCTTTTGGATAAGTCGCCAAATACAAGCAAAAATATTTTCCTTATTTTTTTGAAAAATCAAAAATATTTTTCTAAAATTGCGTATCAAACCCTTAAACTTTTATAAATTATGATTAGAATAGGTAGTAGAGGCGATGCTGTATATTATTGGCAGACCTTCCTTGCAAATCAGGGCTACAATGTGGCAGTAGATGGTATCTTTGGACAAGGTACACACAATGCTACTGTGATGTTTCAGCAATATGTTGGCTTGAGTGCTGATGGCATCGTAGGTACAAATACCTACAATGTAGCCTACAACTATGGCTACTCTGAAGGTTGCTAATACTCAAATCAAACTTGCCTGCCCAAACGGTAGGCAAGTTTTTTATCTCCTATTATCGCTTCTAAGCGCGGTTTGGTGTTTGTATGGATATGCTCAAGAAGCCAAACCCTACAAAGAAGAAAAGCAGATAATCCCCTGCCTTGCCCTATGTCATTCAGTATTACTTTTACAGAAAAAGTAAATATTTGTGGAGCAGATAACCAAGATATAGTCATAGAACCCAACACCACAAGGCAATTTTTGTTCAGTATCAAAGCCTGCAACAGTAGTCAAAAGCAGTTGTAGTCGTGGTTGTACTTGCTATAGCATTCAAAGCACCTACTTCTCCCCCCAAAAAAAACGTTGGATTCTAAAAAAAACGGTTGTCTGACAATTTTTGTGGTAGTTTTTTTTGTTTAATAGGATAGGGTTTTAAACCCTATCCTATTGAGCAAAAAAGGCGTTTCTTAAATCCGAACTTGCTCAAAAAATGTTTTTCCACAAAAATTGTCAGACAACCAAAAAAACCTAACTTCGCACTGACAACAAACCCACAATAAATCTATGCAAGGCGCACTTACAGGTTTACAGATATTGGACTTTACAAGGCTTTTGCCTGGTCCGCTCGCTACTATGCTAATGGCAGACATGGGCGCGGAGGTCATCAAAATAGAATCTCCTACCCAAAAAGATTATGCACGCGATTTTCCGCCCTTCATAGCTGGAGATTCAGCCTCCTACCTTGCCTACAACCGCTCCAAAAAAAGCCTTTGCATAGACTATAC
>JAAFJK010000594.1 GCA_013298105.1 Cytophagales bacterium | reverse complement strand
TTAAACTTGAAACAGTGGGAATAAAAATAAGGTTCTTCGAAATAACTTTCAAAGAACCCAAAAAATTAAATCATATCTTTATTTGGAAAATCCAAAAAAAGTATTTATCTTGGCTATGAAAAACAGTGTAGAGGCACATTTTTCAAAAAAACAACCTGTACTAAACATCTGCTTAACATTTTTCTCAAAAAATTGTATATCTTTGCACAACTTTTTGTGAAAAACAGAATTTAGTAAGTTAGGTTTTTCATGGTTATATGGTTTGGAAACCTTGTAAGCCTTAGATGCTTACAAGGTTTTTTGTTTAGACTTCTTGCGAAATTGAAGACTACATCAATTTCAATACTACATCTATGTTGCCGCGAGTAGCATTGGAGTAAGGGCAAATCTGATGCGCCTCATCTATGACTTGTTGTGCTTCTGCGGAGGCAAGATTGGGGAGTGTGATTTCCAACACGACCGCTATGCCATAACCGCCTACTGCTGACCTTCCAAAAGTAACACGCGCCGTAACGACAGCTCCTTCCACATTTCTGCCTTTGGCTATAGCCATGATAGCACCGCCAAAGCAAGACGCATAGCCTGCCGCAAAAAGTTGTTCTGGGTTGGTGTACTTGCTGTCCGCACCGGGCATACGTACCTCAAGGTCAAGCACGCCATCTGAAGTGCTTACACGACCTTTGCGACCACCTGTATTGGTAGCATCTGTTACATGGAGGGGTTCAGTGATAATAAACATACGATAAAAAAGGGATTGAAAATGAATATATATCTATAACAAAAAAGACGGCTTTTTGTGAGATTTTAGCTTCAAAAAAACTTATTTTTTTTTCTCACAATAAATTCACTCATTTTGAGTTTTAAAAGTTATTATGTTTATTTATCCAATTCTTAACCACATGAAAATGTTACCCATTCGCCTTATTTTGTTTACTTGGGCAGTATTGTGTATGAGTGTCGCTACAGCACAAGATAATATTGCTGAAATGGCTATCAAGATTGAAAAGAAAGTCGAGAAAAATGGCTTTCAGATGACTGTAAATGCACCCGCCGAAGTGGTCAGTGCGGCTATAGAAAAAAAACTAAAAACTATGGGCGTGCGCTACGAAGACCGCAAAGGGACTTATACTGCCAAAGCCGTAACTGTAGGTGCTATCTCTGCCAAAGTGATTGACTTTATATTGATAGCCAACGAAAACCGCAAAGCCAAAACCACCACTGTATCGGGCGTGGCTATGATGGGCTATGATGTAGTCGTAAATTCACGCGACTTCCCTACCGAATCTCAGAATATGCGCACCTTCTTGACAGCACTGCGCGAAGACATTAGACAAGAAGCCCTCAATGCCCGCCTGAAAGAAGAAGGCGAAAAATTGGCAGACATGGAACGCGCCTTCAAAAAACTAAATGACCGCAAAACAAGTCTGGACAAAGACATTCAGGAGTATTTGCAAAAAGTAGAAAACGCCAAAAACGATTCTGCCAAAACTGTTACTGAAATAGACAACATGAAGCTCCAGCTTGACAATCAACGCCAAGCGATTGAAAAAATCAAAAAAGAGTTTTAATTTCTTTACAAAGACATAAAAACCGCCAGCTTTTCAGTTGGCGGTTTTATTTTTGTGCCTTGCCTACCCGCAGGCAGGCAAGGAGGTATTAGGCAATGCCATGATAGGTTTCGGCAATGATAAAATCTACCACTTTCTTCAAATCGCCTGTTTGTTTGAAGACCTCCAACTGTCGGTCTGCACCAGTGCCTGTTTTGAAGACATTGAATAGACTTTCTACTTCTTTTCTACTCCCAAGTTCATCAAGGACATCATCTACAAAATCCACTAACTCACCCAACAAATCCGAGAAAGGAACTTCCTCCTCTTTGCCAAAGTCAATCAATTTGCCATGAATCCCATAACGTGCCGCACGCCACTTGTTTTCGTTGATGAGTGGTTTGCTGTACATTCTGAAGCTCAAGTTATTTTTCATGAGCTTATAGAGCTTTGCCACCAAAGCCTGCACGACAGCCGCGAGTGCTACCGTTTCTTCAGCACGCAACTGCATATCGAATATACGGAACTCAATCGTATCAAAGAAAGGGTGTAAGCGCAAATCCCACCAGATTTTCTTGGCATTGTCCATACAGTTTGTCTTTACAAGCAGGTTGATGTAGCCATCATAGTCTGCCGCATTGGTAAAGTGTTCGGGAATACCTGTACGCGGGAATTTGTCAAATACCTTTGTCCTGAACGATTTGTAGCCTGTATTTCTACCTTCCCAAAAAGGCGAATTGGTAGAAAGTGCAAAGACGTGGGGCAAAAAATAACGCGCCATGTTCATGATTTGCAAGCCCACTTCGCGGGTAGGTATGCCCACATGGACGTGCAAGCCAAAAATCAAGTTTGAGCGTGCCGCTTCTTGCAGTTCTTCTACGATTTTGTCGTAGCGAGCATCAGGCGTGATAGGTTGCTCTGACCAGAGCGAAAAGGGGTGCGTACCTGCGGCGGCTATCTTCAGCCCCACATTGTCGGCAAGCTCCATGACCATTTTGCGCAAGTGAATGACTTCTTTGCGAGCTTCTTCTATATTGCGACAAATGACAGTACCCACCTCCACCACTGCTTGGTGCATTTCTGCTTTTACTTGCTCCTGCAAGCGCATCTTCCCTCCCTCCACGATTTGGCTCATGTGAGAGCGCAATTCGCGTGTTTTGGGGTCGACGGTTTGAAATTCCTCCTCTATTCCGAGCGTGAAAAGACCCATAAGTATTATCGTTTGTTTGAAGTGCGTAAAATTAGTATGTTTTTTGAGTTATTCAAAAATTTTTCTATAGTTTTTTTTGTTTTATTCAAAATTTTATTTTTGTTAATCAAAAAATAGCTTCATGTTATTCTAAGGAACGAGTAAAAAATAACTTGAGCATATTTAGCCACGCTGTAAGCGTCTGTTATCGAGCTTTTACGCGGTTAGACAATACCAACAGACGCTTACAGCGTGGCTTCGCGTGAGTGAAATTATCAT
>JAAFJK010000604.1 GCA_013298105.1 Cytophagales bacterium | reverse complement strand
GTGGAGGAGCAAGAGTAATTTCCCCACTGGCGCAAGCATACTTTAGGCTAAAAAAAGTTATTACTGGCGCAAGGCTCTTGCCTTGTGCCTAAATAGCTACAAGCCTGTGGCTTGTTTGTTGCGAAGCAACAAAATGCCGAGCTAAACCGTACTAAAACCAATACAAAATAAAACTAAAAACCCCAATTCGTTTAAGTGTGCATTACTACTTGTAAATCAGTGTGTTAGTTGAAGTTTTTAACTTCAACTTAGTGGTTTGCACGTTTGTAACGTGCCTGTTGCGATAGCAACAGTATGCCGAGCTAATCTGCACTAAAACCAATACAAAAGACAGAAATTGGTCTTCTGGTAAAAAAAGCAATTTTGTAGCGGTTTTAGCTCGATAGAAAAATGCTTTGCATTTTGTGAGTTGTAAACTAAGTACAACAAAGTGTTTTTTTATTTTAAAGAGCAAATGAAACAAAAACAGCCCAAAAACGTTCTTTTTCAGTATGCAAAAAATCTGGTTTATACTACTTCTTTGTGTAGCTATGTACGGCTGTAGGCAAGGTGAAGATACCTGCCAAGACAATATAGATACTTCCAAAATTCCGCTAAAACTTCAGGTAGTCCGCCTCGAAGACGAGCTATTCGCCTGCAAGTCCAAAAAAGACGTACAGCTCTTTATTGCCAAATATGATACACTTTTCAGGCGATACGACCGATTCACACCCAAAAAACCCGCAGATAGTTTGCAAAACCGCCTTTGGGAAATGGTGCAAAACAAATACATGGATACGCTCTACAAAGACGTAAAAGAACGCTTTGACTCGCCCAAAACAGGTAAATGGAAACAAGTCCAGCAGGATTTTGAACTTGCATTCAAGCATATCAAGCATTATTATCCTGATTTTAAGCCTTTTACGGTCTATACGACTATCACAGGATTGGGTAGTTTTTGGGGAGGCAGGCAAGATATCGAAATAGATTTGCGCAACAAGACCATCATCATCAGCCTCGAAATGTATCATGGCGAAAAAAGGCGTTACGCACTCAATCCCAAAATGTACCCCGCTTATATCGCCAAACGCCTCACACCCGAATATATCGCCCCTTCGTGCATTTTGCAACTTTCTGAACTCTACAACAAGGGGGACGAAAAAGACCGCACGCTCATTGCCGATATGATAGGGGCAGGCAAGGCGTATAGTTTTGTCAAAGATATGATGCCTTGCCTGCCCGATACGCTACTCACAGGCTATACCCAAAAAGACATCAACAACCTAAAAGACAAAGAAAACCGCGAATATATCTGGAACTATCTGATTGAGAAAAAATATATTTTTTCTACCAGTCAAATGGTTAATAAAAACTTCATGGGCGAAACACCCTATATCACAGAAATCAACCAAAGATGCCCTGGGCGTGTGGGTTGGTGGATAGGCTACCGCATTATCCAAAAATACCGCAAAAAATTCCCTGACCTTACTTTGCGCGACCTTATGAATAAGACCAACACCCGCGCAATTTTTGAAGCCTCTGGATACAATGGCGATTAACGATTTACGATTAATGATTTTTTTTCGGTTGTCAATCCGAAAAAAAGAACGCTTTTTTTGGTTTAAAGCCTTTGTTTGTATCCCACAAACAATTCTACTCTTTTTATTGCTTTGGATAAGTGCAAGTTGTGAAAACAGGCACATGACCATACTCTATGCCAAGCCCAAACCGCTCGGCAAAGTTCTTGAGCTGGGCATAGTAGCGCATGACAGTATCTGGCAGGGCAGGCAAGGCGAGCTTTTGCGTAAGTACGCATTAGAGAAAGGCATCTATACTTGCCTGCCTATCACGCCTGCAGATACAGTGCATTTTGCGGGACTACACCGCAATCTTATCCACCTTGCCTACCCACCCGCACCCGCGCAGGCAGGCAAGGTGCAGAAAGTATTAGACCAAAGGGCGATGGGACAGACTACCCAATACGTCCCGCTACCGCTTGATTCAGCTAAAATAGCCGATATGCTTCAGTATGTTTGGGCGCAGGAAAAAGTCCGTATGTGTACCTATATGTATGCCTTTGAAGCCACGCAAAGCACTGCGCTTGAGCGTTGGGTAGGCAAGCATTATGACTTCAAAATGCGCATACCACCCAATTTTCAGGTAGAATCCTCATATCAAAATCCACCTCTGCTTCGGCTTAAGACAGACAGATGGACTGAAAGCCATATCGTTATTGTAAAAACACCCGCGCCTGCCTCTTTTCCTGCCTTGTCTTTGTCTTTGCAGGAATATATATGGCGGACTGTTTGGCAAAAAGGCTATCAAGCGCATATATTTATCAAAAAAGAAAAGGCGCACTTACCTACCCTCCAGCTCAGTGCAGAGGCATTGTTAGAAACTTTTGAAGTAAAATAAACCCAAATAAAACCTAAGAAAAACACATGAAGAACATTCTCATCACAGGCGGTACAGGGCTGGTAGGCAAGTGCCTTACGAACCTACTAAAAGCAAAAGGTTATGAAGTAGGCATATTAAGTCGTTTTGAAAACACAAAAATACGCACATTTGTTTGGGATATTCCAACACAGACTATAGATAAAAACGCGCTCGTTTGGGCAGATGCAATCGTACACCTCGCAGGCACGAATGTAGCCGAAAAAAGCTGGACAACCCAACGCAAAAAAGAAATACTCGAGAGCAGAACACACTCTACCCAACTTCTTGCCAAAACTATCCTTGCCCTTGCCTCCGAAGACCGCCCGAAAGTGTTTGTAGGCGCATCTGCCGTAGGGTATTATGGCTTAGATACAGGCGATGAGTCAGTAGGGGAGGAGAGGGGGGCAGGCAAGGACTTTTTAGCAGACGTTACAGAGAGGTGGGAAGCAGAAAGCGCACCCATAGTGCAGGCAGGCGTGCGCGTTTCGCTTTGGCGCATAGGTGTCGTACTTGCGCGGGAGGGA
>JAAFJK010000688.1 GCA_013298105.1 Cytophagales bacterium | reverse complement strand
CCCCTGCTGGTACAGGCGTTGCTGAAAAACTTACTGCCAAAGAATGGCTGGGCGATAGCGTAAGGGTACGGGCAGCACCCACTACACAAATTCCTCAAGGGATTGACCAAAGATTCCCCATCACTGCCGCGCGTATGACTTTGAAACAAGATAAGTCATTCACTGTCAAATTATTGGCGACAGCTCCAGAACAAACAGGTACGTGGGAACTACTCGAAAATGACACTAAAATCAAACTATCGGGCGGTTTTGAAACTTCTATCAACCAACTAATCAATGGCTTATTGCCTTTTTTGGAAAATCTTTTGCCCGCAGGCGTAACTATAGCGGGGATTACTCCGCCCCCATCTTATGAACTAAAAACGCTTACGGATACCAAACTGGTAATGAAAGGTGCGGCTACTATCAACGTAAAAGTAAGCATTCTTACGATACCCGTACCTGTGAATCTCGAAATTTCTTTCAAGCGTTAATTTTTGTATGGAAAACGCTTATTTGGCTTTGTTGCGCCACATCATGGCAGACGGTACACTCAAAACAGACCGCACAGGGACAGGTACGCGCAGTGTATTTGGCTACCAAATGCGCCATGACCTCGCGCAAGGCTTTCCGTTGCTGACTACCAAAAAAATTCACCTAAAGTCTGTCATCTATGAACTGCTGTGGTTTTTGCGGGGCGATACGAACATTGCTTATTTGAAAGAAAATGGCGTAACTATCTGGGACGAATGGGCAGATGCACAAGGCGAACTTGGACCCGTCTATGGGGCGCAATGGCGTAAATGGCAAACACCTGAAGGCACGACTATAGACCAAATAAGCCAAGCTATCCATCAAATTAAGCATACACCCGACTCAAGGCGCATCATAGTAAGCGCGTGGAATGTGGCAGACGTAGGCAAGGTCAAACTCCCACCCTGTCATACACTTTTTCAGTTTTATGTAGCGGCAGGCAAGTTATCTTGCCTGCTATATCAGCGAAGTGCCGATGTATTTTTGGGTGTACCCTTCAATATTGCTTCTTATGCACTCCTGACGCACATGGTCGCGCAGGTGTGTGATTTGGAAGTAGGCGAGTTCATCTGGACAGGAGGCGATACGCACTTGTATTTGAACCATCTTGAGCAAGTCGATACACAACTCTCACGTGAACCCCGCACCTTGCCTACCCTGCGCCTGAACCCTGCAGTACGTGATATTTTTAGTTTTCAATACGAAGATTTCAGCATAGGAGATTATGCACCACACCCAACGCATCAGTGCGCCTGTGGCGGTATAGTTTTTTTGGTAATAAAAATTTATCTCTTACTTATTCATGCCGCGTTTTCCTATTGCAGTTGTATTTTTTTTATTCTTACCTTGCCTACTTGGTACGGCTTTGAGTGTATATCTTTGGAAAATAGCTACTTTTGAAATAGGCTTGGGCTTGATAGGATTTGACTTGAGTATGTTTTTATTGGGTATAATGGGGCTTTGGTGGTTTGAAAAACAGTGGTGGAAGCCTTACAAACTATTCAGTAAGGCATTGCAAAGGGCTTCAGTAGGTAGCTCACTGACAAGCACCAAAAAAATCAAAAGCAAAGTATGGCTACCGCTCGTAGAAGACATCAAAGAAATAGAACGCAATTTTGATGACGTGATTAACTTCTCTGCCTCACTTGCGCAACAAAAATTTGAGGCGGTCTTAGGCGAAGAACTGCACAATACACCTTTTGCCAAACGACTGTATGAAGTGCGCCGTCAAATCCAGTTCAAACAACAAGAAGACGAAAAACGTAGCTGGACTATGCGCGGTATCGCTGAGTTTAGTGATATTTTGCGCAATAGCGAACATTTAGACCTCGAAACGTTGTCAGTCTTTTTTTTGCGACATTTGGTAAAGTTCGTGCAGGCAAGGCAGGGCGTTATTTATCTTTTGAATGAAGAAAATCCCAAAGACCTTCATTTGCAACTTATGGCAAATTATGCCATTTCCAAAACTGATTTTGACAATAAGCGTGTGGAGATAGACGAAGGCATCACAGGCGAAGCCTTCAAACACCACAAATATTTTTATATTGAAGACATCAAAAATGACTACAGTCCCATCTTTTCGGGGCTGGGGGCTGGCTCGCCTCGCGCTTTGTTGATTTTTCCTATCTCCCTTGCAGACAAGACTATAGGCGTTTTGGAAATGGCTTCTTGGAGAACGTACCAATCTTATGAATTAAGTTTTGTGGAAACTATCTGCCATAATTTTGCAGTAGCGGTAGAAAATTTTTATATGGAAGCCCAAACTATCGCTTTGATGAAACAAGCCAAGGAATGAAAATAAAATAAAATAACATGATAATTTCACTCACGCGAAGCCACGCTGTAAGCGTCTGTTGGTATTGCCTAACCGCGTAAAAGCTCGATAACAGACGCTTACAGCGTGGCTAAATATT
>JAAFJK010000178.1 GCA_013298105.1 Cytophagales bacterium | reverse complement strand
GAAAAAAAAAATAACGGCATAATTTAGATATTTTCTATCAATATTATTTCTGTGGGTGTGAAGCCATAAAGTGCGTACAGCATTTCGTTTAGTTCTTGTTCTTCCCTACGAATTTGCAAAAGTAGTGCTTGAGCTTCTTTTTGATTGTTCTCAAAAACAGGCATAAAGTCCAATTTTTGTTGCATAGTCATAGTACCTTTTTGTTTGGATATTTCGGATTGGAATTTATCAAATGAAATGTTGTGCCATTTGCCCAAACCGCCATTTATTTTCTCGAGTTTAAACTCTATTTTTACCAACTGCAAAAACTTGGCAGACTTTTCATGTTGTTGTTTTGAAAGGCTTTGCAACAGTGCTACCTTTTGCTCTATAGGCTGTTTTTGGGCAGGTGAGAGCGCAGGCACAGGGACATTTACCATTTTGTTAGCATCAAGTTTATTTCTACCTCCCTCATCGGGATTTCCAAAAGCCACAAACTTTAACTTTTTATAAAACTCAAAAATTTTAGAATTTAAGAAAGCTGATAAAAATAAATCTGCATCAGAAATAATATAACAAGAATCATTAATAAAATATCCTTCATTATCATAGCAAAAGCGGTGTTCTAAGGCAGTTCGAATATACATCAATTTAGGCTTGTCAAATTCTTGGTAATAGTCTATTACGTCTTGAATTTCAAACCATTCGTAACCACCTGCTTTCCTACCTTTAGCATCTTTTTTAGAAGTTTTAGGGCTTAGTTCATCTTTGAATTGTAGCAGATATTTTTTGATAGCAGGATATTTGTCTATGTTTGTTCCGCGTCTTGTAAATATTATAAAATTCTCCTCCTTGCCTTCAAGATGCCACTTTTGAATATCTGTCGATTGAATATAAGGCTTTATCAAATCTGCACTGCGTACATCTCGTTTGATAAGGTCTTCTTTGGTAGCGCGGTCTATAATAAATACTTTATTTAGTCCTGTCAAAATACCACGATAAATATTATCATTACTGTATTCTTTGAGCGAAACGGTAGGCAAGCCTTTCTTACCTGCTATAGTGTCCAAAAGATGTTGCTTCTCGCCTGTCGTGAATACCCATTCAGATTCTTCTAAATTTTTCTTTTCCACTATCAATCTTTCAGGCAAATGTTCTGCAAAGTTTTCGAGTCCCACACTTCGCATGAGTTCCTCTGTAAGCGGGAAATAATCAAAATCTTGGTTCGAAACCTTGTTTTTTAACACAATGATTTGCGGTTCAGTGCTGGCATCTTCAAATACTTTGTTTTCAAAAAAATCTACTATTTGTACGATTTCAAGCGGATTAAGCAATTTGCGCAAACCCTCACCATACTTGGTTTTGAACCATTTGTTGGGTGTGATGTAGGCAAGTGTACCTTCGGGTTGTAACATTTCGAGTGCTTTTGCATAGAAATACACATATAAATCTGCTACACCATTTCCTATATTTTTGTAACGTTTTCTAAAATACTCTTTTTCCCAATCTTCCAATATTTCTTGCCTTACATAAGGAGGATTGCCGATTATCAAATCAAACTTGCCTCCATTGGCAAACACTGTAGGAAATTCTTTTTCCCAGTCAAAAGTTTTTTCATACAAAACATCTTTACCTTCAGTATCTTTTATATACAGTTGTTTTGCATCAATCAATGAATTTCCTGCTTTGATATTTCCAGTCAAATTATTTAATTTACTATGCTGTTGTGCAGTGCGAAGCCAAAGTGAAAGTTTGGTTATTTGTATGCTATCAGGATTTAAATCTACGCCAAAAATATTCTTTTCAAGAATTTGATGAATATAATTTATTTCATCTTTTTGGCTTTTTTCTAAATTTGTAAGTATAGGAGCAAAATATTTTTTAACGCTTTCTACCCATTCATATTCACGAATAAAAAAATCTAACACTTGATTTAAAAAAGCTCCTGAACCACAAGCGGGGTCAAGTACACGCACTGTTTGTAACCAATTTTCGTAAATTGTTATAGCATTTTCTATAGCTATTTTATTATTTTCATTATCAAAATTAATATCAGATAAGCCCAAGCTTTCTTTTTTTGCTTCACACATCTTGCCTATGCTATTCGATACCATGTAGTTCGTAATGTAGCGAGGAGTATAAAAAACACCCTCTTTTTTGCGCAAATTTACCAAAGATACATCAGTAATTCCTGTTTTTAAAAGAGACCGCTGTTCATCTAATACAGACAAACTATGCTCAAAAATATGACCCAATACATTTACATCAATATCTGAATCAAAATCGTATATACTTAATTTATCTATTGCTTTTTCTAATACAAGATCGTGAATAATAAAGTTATCTAAAGTTTCATCAGGTGCAAAAAGTCCTCCATTATAACCAAAAATATCATGCGGTTTACCTTTATTGCCTTTGTTTAAATAATTGAAGTATTTTTTATATCTATCATACAAAGGAACTTCACCTTCCATTTCTATCAAAACCTTCCAGTTTTTTACAATTTGAGAAGTTAAATTAGGAGGCAAGAGGCGTTTATCTTCCGCAAAACACATAAAAATAAAGCGGTCTAATAGCTTTTGCGTTTTACTAAGCAACAAACTACCATCTCTGCCATTATTATTGTTAAGCATCATAATATTAGCAAATAAAATATCTCGTTGCGCTTGATAATCTTCATAAAATTGCTTGGTTAATTCTTCTTCTCTCGAAGTAGAATCAGCTTTAATTTTGGCAGGCAACTTATCAAAAACATTATCTTTCTGCAAAACTGTATAAAGCTGTGCAAAGGCTTCTTCAGTCATTTTAAATAAATCGAACTCCAAAAAATCATTATTGTCATCAATATAAAACCGTAATTTTGTGAAATTAGACGTTATCACATATTTGCAACCCTTATGGCTACTTTTGTATAAAAAAGCCTGCGCCATCACCCCATGCAAATCTATTGTTTTGGCAGACTTCAGTTCTATCACTGCAAAAACCTTATCACCATTTACTATAGCTCCATCTACTTTTTGTGAGCTATTCGGATTTTTGAGTTCTGTAGTAAGGTTATAGTCAGGTTGTGGCGCAAGGGTATAGCCCAGCACATTCACAAACAAATCTCTCAAAAAGCCTTCTTGATATTGTTCTTCTTTCAGTGTAAGGATATTTTGTTGCATTTTGGCATTGCCAAAATGCGCCTGAAATAGCTTATAGGCATCTTGGCAGGCAGGCAAGGCGCGTGTACGTTCCCAATGTGTACGAAAAACGTTTTTCTGGAAAAGGGGCATAAGGGTAGAAAGGTGGAAGGGTAAAAGGGTAGAAGGGTAAAAGGGTAGAAGGGTAAAAGGGTAGAAAGGT
>JAAFJK010000643.1 GCA_013298105.1 Cytophagales bacterium | reverse complement strand
CACAGTTTAACTCTACTTTCAATACAGCATTATTTTCAGACCCAAACGAAGCCGTATTTTTACTTGAGCCAAAAGCGGAGTAACCATCTATGATGACAGGATTCGTAATAACCAATAAAGAATCAGAATCTGTAGAAATGGTAGAAGTAGAACCGTCTTGTTGAATACTAAAGTCTATATAATTGGTATTGGCATCAATATTGGCATAATTGATAGCTTGACGAAGACTGCCTATGCCAGTAGCTCCAAATGTTTTTACACGCAAAGACCAAAGAGGGTCATCAGTAGCAGGACTTGAGTTTGCGCCCAATGTGCCGTTGTTTACCCCTGTTCCAGTATCTGTGATTGTTTGCCCTGAGCTATCATTCATACGCAAAAACATTACTGCACCATCAGCAGTGATTGAAGTCATATCAGATGTAATCTCAGGCGCAGTTCGAGCTGTATTAAATACTCTTATCTCGTCTAACTGACCTTTAAAAAATCCCCCTCCAAATCCACCGTTGATGCCAAAATTCCAGGGCTGAGTGGAAGCTCCCGCAGTAAGTTGAGCCCCAATACCACCACCTGATAATGATAATGATTGAGATGCCCCATTCACGTAAATTAGTTTTGTTCCTGCATTGCTCACAAACGCAAGGTGTGTCCATTTGTTAATGGCAATGAGTCCTGGAGCAGTGTCTGCATATTCCCACCCTGTACCTGTTTTGTCTGTTGCAAAAGTAATAACTCCTGTATTTGAAATAGTAAATACAGTAGTCAATAATGCACCACCACCAGCATCTTTAACCGCCAAATTATAAAAAGCAGTCAATTCAGGTAGTTTTACCCACATTTCTACCGTATAATTCGCATTACCAGCAAATGAGGTAGCAGCAATGTGTGGTACGCTTGCATAATCATCTACCCCATCAAAGTACAATCCTTGCGTACCAGGCGGTTGCGCATACAAGGGCAGGCAAGTAGCCCACACGAGGGCTATGCAAAAAATCAGTTTTGTCAGACGTTTTTTCATACAAAGTAATATTTTTCTGCAAAAGTAATGAAAAAATCCTGTAAATTCCAAATTTTTTGAGGCTAAAAACTAAAAAACTCACTTGCCTGCCAGCAGAAACTTCCCGCGCACAAGCCTGAATGTGTCTTCGCCTATTTTGAGGGTACTGCCTTCTTGCATTTTTTGCAAATCTACCAAATCAACGTCAAGTGTATGGAAAGTACCGCCTGTCTGGTAGGCAAGGTCTAAATATTGCGAATTTACGCCTGTTTGCGCCCCACAAGCTATCACATGGATAGGCTTTTTGATTTGGCTAAGAAGCTCTATGTCCCGCATCAGCGAATTATCAGCTATCAAAATAATATCTTGAGCTTGGGGGAATAGCGTTTGCGCCTTCAAAACAGCTTCTATGTCATTTTCAGGGCTATCCCCACCATCTCCAGCACGTATGGCAGTTTTGAAAGTGGCTCGATAAGTTTTTGTATCGCACGCGGTACAGTGATAGATTCCACCTGTCTTGCCTGCCTGTTTTTGGTTGGTAGGCAAGGCATCTCCATCATTGAAAAACACGATATTGGGCTTGCCTTCCTTTACGGCATATCTATTTAGCCACATTTCGAGCTGTGCATTGTACGGAAACATACTCCCTGTAACGTCCAAAACAATGGTCTTATTTTTCCATTGCGGATTTCGTTCAAATGTGCGCCCTACAGTGGCATCTATCCCAAACTCAAAACCTTCGTCTTTCAGTCGCTTCTCGATGGGTGGCAATTTTTCAGCTATTTTTGCTTCATCTATCGAAGGGTCGAAGGCTTTTTTTACAATTCCTTTTTTGGCTTCTGCGAGGCTGTCGGCTTTGTGTTTTTGCTGAAGTTCGGCTAAAATTTTGGCTCTTAGTTGTTCGCGTTCTTGCATATACGCCTCCATAGATTTTTTCATGTCAGCCTCTTTCTTTTTCCATTCGGCTTCTTTTTTGCGTTCATTTTCTTGCAAATCGGCTTGGTATTTTTCCCAATCAGCCGAAGGCATATAGACTATACTCAAGCCCAAAATATACAAATCAGGCTTTTTTTCTACTTTTTGGGTAGCAAAGTTAGTCAAATATTTCGCGCTCAAGCTGTATGTATCGCCTATCGGGACTTTGATTTGCACCTTGCCTGCCTTATCGGTAGGCAAGGTTTGGATTGATTTTTTGTGGAGTTGGCTTGTGAGTGTGAAGACCTCGCCTGCTACGGGCTTTTCCTCAAGGTCAAGGTAGGTAAGGTTGAATAATGCACTATCCAAAGACGGCTGTAGCGTACCCAAAGCCTGCTCAAACTGTATTTCCTTTTGCATAGTATAAAAGGGCTTATCAGGCAGATTCAGGGTACTGTAATTCATAGTATGGGCGATATTGATGCTGTAGCTGGCATTGTGTGGCAATACAAACTCCGCAATACCTTTTGTGTTTGTGTGATTTTTGTAAAGTGCTTTGGTTGTGCTGTGCATTACAGAGATGTGTGTTTGTACGCCTTCGTCTTGCGCATTTACGATTTTGAGTTTTACGAGGCATTCAGTAGGGGAGGGGTACAGTTTTTGGTTATTGACTTCAAACTGAATGGCAATGTTATAGGATTGATTAGGTTGTGCAGTCGTGGTAAGTTCGTACTGTTCAGAAGCATTTTTGAGATAAATGGTGTATGTTTCTTGGTTGGGCAGTAGTATCTTGC
>JAAFJK010000673.1 GCA_013298105.1 Cytophagales bacterium | reverse complement strand
GTTTTTGCAGAGGCTTTTTTAGAGTAATCCTTTTTCTTTGAGTTCTTTGGCTAATTTTTCAACGTTGGGTACGCCTATGCGGTCTAAAGTTTCCTTCATGAGCCTTACCTGCTCAACGAATACCTTGCTTGTGTCTATGTCTTTCAAAGAAGCATCATAGACTACTTTGGGATTTTTGATGCTGTATTTCATATTTTTAGTTACTGTAAAATTTTCGTATAAATCATTTTTATTTGTTTTATGGTGTGTTTTTTGTTAGTTCAGCCCCCAAACCCCCGGAGGGGGCTTTATAAGAACTTTGATAGTAAAATGTAGCAAACGAAAATCCCCCTCCGGGGGTTTGGGGGCTATACACGCAAAAGGGCTTACTACATGGTATTTTTTGTAGAACTTACAAGAATATACGAAAATTTTACAGTAACTAATTCTCCACAATCTCTCAATATTTGCGCTTCAAAACGTGGGTTCAACCAAAAACCTGATGCTTTTAAGGTTTCTAACCATATCTATCTGCTACAATTATCATACTTGCCAATATTTTGCTAAATTTTCCTTGTCTTTCAAAAATTCGTCATAATTGTAGTTGGTAGGTATTTGACGAGAGGAAAGCAAATTTTGAAAGACTACTTTAGGCATATTTGCCATATTTGCGCATTTGCCCAATGATAGTTTTTGTTGGCTATAGAGCCAAATAGCAATTTCAGTCATAAAATCAGTGGGATTTAATTGACTTTGTTGCAATATTTCATCAGAGATAACTAAAGGCATATTTTTACAGTTTTTGTGTATAACGTCCAAAAGCAAGCTATAGTTTACTTCTCTGCCAAAATATATGCTAAAAACTTTGCCTGCCTGCGTGGTGGGCAAGGTTTTTCGTGTCTCAAACTTTCACCCTTAAACCTATATATGCCTTGCCTGCCTGCGTGGGTAGGCAAGGTTTTTCGTACTTCAATACTTTTCGAGCCATATATCCAAGTTGTCTTCAGCCGCAAGATTGAACTTTTTTTTCAACCTATAGCGCGACATTTCTACACTTTTGATAGAGATACCCAACAGCGAAGCAATGTCCTTGCCTGCCAATTTCATACGGATATAAGCTAAAATCTTAAAATCATTTTGCGAAAGTTGGGGAAAGTCCGCTTTCAGTTGAATAAAAAAATGGGGATAGACTTCCACAAAATGTCGTTGAAAGTTATCCCAATCTTTGTCCAGATTGATAGAATTTCTTACGTCTTGCAAGAGTGGTTTTAGTTGTGCTTTGACTGCTGGCTCGAGTTCATCAAATTTATCTTGCAAGGCATTGAGCATTTCATTTTTTTGGAATATATGCAAAGTGTTACTTGCCAATTCACGTTCTTGGTGGGCTATTTGTTCTTCTAATCTTTCCTGTTCCATTTTACTTTGCATTTCTTGCAAAGCAAGTTCTGCTTTGAGGGTGTTTTTTTGCTCTCTTTGAAGGGCTTTTTGGTTTTTGTATCTATGAAATAATAGCAAAGCCGTTACTACCAAAAACAATAAAAAAGCAACAATCCATAGATGGTATTTTGGTTTATTATTCTTTGTTCTTTTTTTTCTGTTTCGTATGCTATGGTAAGTTCAGCAATTTGCTGGCTTTTTTGCAGATTGAAAAGCGAATCTTTGAGTGCAAAACCCTTTGCTTGGTATTGGTAGGCAAGTTCCATTTGTCCTTGCCTGCTGTATAGAGAGGCAAAGAGCGTGTAGGCAAGTTGTTCTTCAGCTTTGAGTTCGTGTTTTTGGGCTAAAGCGATGCTTTGCTGCAAATAGTCTATGGCTTTTGGAAATTCTTTTTCTTCAGCATAACTTTCAGCAAAATGCTGTAGTGTATTCGTGATGATGAGCCAATCTTGTGCTTGGGAGGCAAGGTCATAGACTTTTTGATAATGTGTGCGCCCTTTTGCGTACTCTCCCTGTTCGGTAGCTATCAATCCAAGCCCATTTTGGGCATCAATGATGATGACTTTTTCGTTTATTTTAGTGGCTAATGCAAGGGCTTTTTGGGCGTATTCAGTGGCTTTTTTGTATTGTTTGAGTATTCTATAGCTTGTAGAAAGGTGGTAAAATGTATGTGCATGAAGTTTTTGTGCAGGCTTGCTGGCTTCATTGTTGAGCTGAATGGCTTTTTGGTAAAACTCAATGGCTTTTGCAGTTTGCCCACTGGAGTTGTAAGTAATGCCTGTATTCAAGTACGACCTTGCCCATTCTGTTTTTTCGCCTATCTGTTCTTTCAGGCGCAATGCTTTAAAATGATGCTGGAAAGAGGCTTCAAAATCGCCTTTATTCTCATAGATTACGCCCATAAAAGTCAATATACTTGCCTGCCACTTCAGGTCTTCCCTATCCTCAGCTATAGGCAAGGCTTTTTTCAAACAAGAAAGCGCAAGGTTGTAAGCCGCTTTTTCCCAATACATTTTGCCTAAAGAATCGAGTGCTTGTAGTTGCTTTAGCTCCTTTTGCGCAAAAGCTATCCCGCTACAAAATCCCCAAATAAATATTATCCAAAAATACTT
>JAAFJK010000428.1 GCA_013298105.1 Cytophagales bacterium | reverse complement strand
CGTTTTTTTTCTGAAAACACCTTGCCTGCCTGCATAGAGGTAGGCAAGGACATGGACTGTAGTAGCACGGTTTTAACGCTTACGCGGAAGCCAGGAGGCTTCAGTTATTTAGGCACAAGCGTGGACGCTTGCGCCAGTGGGGACTTACGCTATGCACTCTGAGGAACGAGTAAAAAATAACGGTTGTCTGACAATTTTTGTGGAAAAACATTTTTTGAGCAAGTTCGAATTTAAGAAACGCCTTTTTTGCTCAATAGGGTTTAAAACCCTACTGATTACCCACATCTTTTCTGCTTTTCGGTATTCGTCTAAAAACAGCGAAAATAAGGTAAAAACCGCATCTTTCATAAAACCTAAAAAGTAGTTTACACTTTTCAAAAAAGTGGGTTATTTGAAAGTTATTGCGGAGGCAAAACTGTAGAACAGGCTTCCAGCCTGTTGTTTCAAAAACTTGGTTCTTCGAAAGTTATTGCGGAAGCAAAACTGTAGAACAGGCTTCCAGCCTGTTTATGACTTGCAAACGACAGGCGAGAAGCCTGTGCTACAGCCTGTTCCGTAATAACTTTTTAAGAACCAAAAACTTTTGAAGAACCCTTAATCCTCCTCTTTCTTTTTGTCTTTTTCTTTCATGGGAGGCATTTTGATTTGGTCTTTTTCTGTAACGCCAGAGAGAATCTCTACATTGATGCCATCTGAAGTACCTGTTTTGACAAGTTGTTTTTTGAAAACTTGTTTTTTGGCAGTTTCTATTTCTACAAAAACGCTGTCTTTGCCCTTTTCGCCTTTGCCAAACTGTAGCATACTTTCTTTGATAGCCAATACATTTTTCTTCCTTTCTAAGACTATATCGGCACTTGCACTATAGCCCGCCCGAAGTGACTCGCCTTCTTCTAAGAGCAATTTGGCACGAATATCAAACTTGATAGCCCCGTCTTTTTCCACGCCTTTGGGGGATACATATTCGAGGCGAGCTTTGTATTTTTTGCCTTCTATCGCGCCTATATTCAGTTCCATGTCCGAGTCAGGTTGCAACTTGCCTACCTCTGATTCGTCTATTTTTCCCTCAAAGACAAGGCTTTTCATATCGGCTACTATGGCTACTGTAGTGCCTTCATTGAAGTTATTGCGCTCTATGACAGAGCTACCTACTTTGACAGGTACATCAAGCACTGTACCATCTAAGGTGGCATAGATTTCGTTGGCTACCGCTCCAGAGTTTTGCAAAACGCCTTGATTTACAAGTTTTTGGTTTTGCAGTCCTGTTTCGTAAGTTTCTTTGCGGGCATTGTAATCAAACACAAAGCGGTTGTATTCTTGTTGAGAGATGACCTTTTGGTCATAGAGTTTTTTCTGACGCTCAAGCTCTATTTGGGCATTATCCATAGCTATCTTGGCACTTTCTACTTGGTTTCGGGCAGAGTTGATAGACATAAGGTCATTGTTTTTGCCTGTAATGCTTTGGACAAGTTTTACACGCGCGAGGAGTTGTCCTGCCCTTACCTGCTGTCCCGCTTCTACAAAAAGAGCTTCTATCACGCCAGAGGCTTGAGGCTTGATTTGGACTTCGCGGCGCGGCACTATAGAGCCTGTAGCGACTGTTTTGCGGTTGATGTCAGACCGAAAGGCTTTTTCAGTCTTATAAATCACAGGGTCTGCACTTCCTTTTTGATAGAAATACATACCCAGCCAAACAGACAAGATGGCAAAACTTGCTAAAAAAAGCCAAAAAAATATTTTCCGTAACATATTGTTTGAAGGTATTATGTAATACAAGGTACTGTATTATTCGCAAAAAATACAGTTTTATTACAAACAGTAACTAAAAAAATCGTACCAAATAAATAAGCCTTTGATAATCAGTATTTTATATTTTTAATTTCTTGTGGCTCGTCCGATTTTATTACGCTTTTATGCACGAAAGCGCACATCTGTTTGTGGTATGCTTGTTTTTGTGCTATAAAAACAATATGTTTGCGCTATGTTTCGAGAAAAAAAGCAAACACCACTATTTTATTTTCTTTGTTTATTTTTTGCCACTTTATCATTGGGTAGGCAAGAGGCACGAGCGCAAGAAGAAATATTGGAGAAAGTACGCGAAGACCGCTTTTTGTATTGTGATGACTTGGTCGAAACCTGCCCCAATCCTGCCGATATTGCGAACTTGCTTGTAACGTATGAGATATATTCGGGAGAGAGCAAAACCTACATCAGCGCAGGATATTATGATTTTTTTAAAAGCCGTTTGGCTGAAACGTGGAAGCTCGGACTTATCCAAAACCTATGGCTTGATGGCAATTTTAAGACCTTGCCTGCCGAAGTAGCCAAACTTACAAAACTGCAAACCTTAGTCATAGAGTTTGATTCTATAGCTGAGATACCTGCTTTTGTCCAAAACTTGCCTGCCGTAGAGAGCCTGCTGCTCGAAAATACGCGCCTGCTCCCTATAGGTATTTCTAATTTCAAAAAACTAAAATACCTCAAGATTCGCGCTCCCAAAGTCATTCAACTCTCAAAAGATATAGGCGACATCAAGACTTTGCAGACGTTGGTAGTGCTTGAAAATAAAATGCCCGAAATGCACCCCGCCGTAGGCAAGTTGCAAAACTTGGAAGAGCTGTACTGGACAGGAGGACAGCTCACGACCTTGCCTGCCTCGATAGGCGGGCTAAAAAACCTAAGAGAACTGCACTTGCCTACCAACCAAATATCAAACTTGCCTCCCGAAATAGGCGATTTGCAGAGCCTTGAAGTTCTCAATCTTTATGCGAATAGGTTGCGGAGCTTGCCTGCCCAAATCATCAAACTCACGAACCTCAAAAAACTCGACCTCAAAGGCAATACTTTTGATGACTTAGAAATCACGCCTGAACTGTATGCTTTTTTCTTGAGGCTGAATAACGGCAACAACGAAGTGATAGGCTTCCTGATGGATAAATTCAGAATGCAAGAGCAAATCACTAAAGAAAAAATAGAAAAAGAAGGCGCACTCCAGCAAGCCCGCGCCAATGAAGCCGAAGCCAAAAGACAAGCCGAAGAAGCCCGCGCCAACAAAGCCGAAGCCCTCCAAATCTCTGAACAGCTCAAAGGACAAAAACTTGAGCGCATCGCACTTTTGGAAAAACAAAAAGCCAACATTGCCGAAACAAAAAGCCTCCAAGCCGAAAATGACAAAAAAAACGCACTCATAGCCGCCAAACAAAGCGAACTCGAAACAGAACAGGCAAAGCGTAACTTGTATTTTCTGGTGATTGGTGTTTTCTTTTTGGTCATTTTGGGAGCTATCATTTTGATAAATTTGCGCAAACAAAGAAGGTTAAACCAAGCCCTCGAAATCCAAAAAAGAAAAGCAGACCAGCTACTTCTCAGTATTTTGCCTGAAGAAATAGCCCACGAATTGAAGGAAAAAGGCTTCACTGAAGTAAAATATTTTGAATCTGCCTCTGTCCTTTTTGCAGATGTGCAGGGTTTTTCGCGCCTTGCCAAAGAACTTTCGCCCCAAGACCTCATCAAAGAATTGGATTTGTGTTTCTCGGCTTTTGATGAAATAGCCGAAAAAAACAACCTCGAACGCATCAAAACCATTGGCGACAACTATATGTGCGCGGGCGGTGTACCCAAGACGAACCAAACGCACCCACACGACATCACAAGAGCGGCTATAGAGATGCAACGTTGGATGGCGGCACAAGAAGCCTGTCGCTTAGAAGAAGGCAAATCATATTGGAAAATCCGCATAGGGATTCATACAGGCGAACTCGTGGCGGGTGTGATAGGCAAGACAAAATTTGCGTATGACCTTTGGGGCGATACCGTAAATACTGCCAGCCGTATGGAAAGTGCAGGCGAGTCAAGCAAAGTAAACATCTCTGAAAGTACCTATTTGCTTATCAAAGACCAATTCGTATGTACCCCACGCGGAGAAGTGGAAGCCAAAAACATAGGACTTATCAAAGCCTATTTTGTGGAAGGGATTAAAAAAATGTAATTTTTAGCGTGGTTCGTGTCCCCACGAACCACGAAATAAGTCAAGGTCTTCGACCATTGACAACGTTAAAAATAAACAGGCTTAGGATAAATCGTAAATCGTACATCTCAAATCGTAAATATCCATGTTTTCTGAATTTCCTACCCAATCTACAGCCGAATGGCTCGAAGCTATCCAAAAAATACTAAAAGGACAAGCCTTTGAAGTCTTGCAAACGCCTCTTTATGAAGGTTTTAGCTTAAATCCTTTTTATAATCAAGCAGACCAAATACCCGCGCTTTTAAGTGAAGCCGATTTTTTGCCTTTTCATACGTGCTTGAATGTCGTGCCTGTCTATGCCTCTGTGCCTGCCGAAGATATGCTGATAGCGGAGGAGTGGGTAGGCAAGGGCGCAGATGCGGTCTGCTATGTGTTTTATGACAAAAATCCCGATATTTTGCCCTATTTGACGCAAAGCAAAGTCCCTTTTGGCGTACAAATCCCCGCAGAGGCACAGGTAAATCTTGAGAATTTACCAATAGACAATGACTGGTGGCTTTTTGCGGAATTGGGCGGCACGCAGGCAAGGTCTTTTGCGCACCTGCATCAGCCTTACCGAAAACTACTGCATACCGATTTTCAAACGTGGGAAGCGCAGGGAGCGAACGTGGTACAAAGCATCGCTTTTGGATTTAGTCAAATGGTAGAGAACCTGCCCTTGCCTGCCCAAACCGCCCTCGACAGTATGCGCATCACGACAAGCATAGACAGCAATTATTTTGTGGAGATAGCAAAACTCAGGGCTATCAGGGTGATTTGGCGAAATATCGTACAAGCCTATCAAGTGGATTTTACGCCTCTGTACATACACGCTTGCGCCACGCCAAAAAATAAAAGCAGTCAAGATGCTTATAACAATCTTTTGCGCAATACCGCAGAGGCTATGTCGGCAGTCATAGGCGGAGCAGATAGTTTTACAAGCCTGCCTTACGACAGTGCTTTTTCTGTATTTGATGGTATCTCGCAAGAAGACCATATTTTTGCACAACGAGTAGCACGAAATACGCTTGTTTTGCTGAAAGAAGAAGCACATTTGGATAAAGTTACAGATGCGGGCGCGGGTAGTTTCTACATAGAAGCCTTGACTAAAGAGTTGGCAGAAAGGGCTTGGACGCTGTTTCAAACTGTAGAAGCACAAGGCGGGTACAGCGCGGCACAAGATTTTATAGCACAGCAAATCGCGCCTGTAGCCCAAAAACGCCAAGCGGACTTCGAGGCAGGTAAGACTATCAGAGTGGGCGTGAATAAATACCAGCCAAAGTAAGCACAACTCGGGCAGTAGTCCTAAAAAACTTATAGCTAAGGAACGAGTAAAAAATAAGATGGTCAGGTTTTGTGCGATATTTTGGGTTTAGACGAGGCGCAATAGAAGCGCAAAGCGGTGTTTTGTAATGAATATTGCAACAAAGTATAAACACAAAAGATTAGCAAAATGTCCAAGTTATTTTTTACTCGTTCCTAAAAGGATTATTTCTAAAAAAGCCCTATCTTTGCACTCTAAAAATATGCATTGGTTCTTGCCTACCGTCCTGAGTGGAGTGGTGTTATTCAGTTTATCATGTACGTACTTGTACCACCCGCAGGCAAGTTGGTTGTGGATTAGTTTTGCATTTATAAACTATGCAAATACAAATATTCACAAAATTTGGGTAGGCAAGGGCAAAATAAAATTCTTTGATTATGTCGTAGTCGCTATGATTGTACGGTTTTTAGTCAGTTTTGGGTGTTTTGCAGGTTGCTTATTTGTGGGTGTGCAAAACATTCGTTTGTTTACGCTGTATTTTATTTTTTTATATTTATTTTTCCTTTGTTTTGAAATTTACAACTTGTTAGCTAACTTGCACCCCGATTCGAAACCACATTGAATAAGATGTCCAAAATACTTACTACCGCTTATAGATTTTTGCTTATCGCAGGTCTTTTCCTTGCCTGCCAGCCCGCTTTTGCACAACACGCAGAGGAGGAGCATAAAGACCATGCCCATGGCGAACACAAAGAAAAGAAGTTTGACCCTGCCGAGATGATTATGCACCACGTGCTGGATTCTCACGAGTGGCACTTCCTTACTATAGGCGAAACGCACATTACTTTGCCCTTGCCCATCATCTTGTATTCAGAGCAAGGCGGATTGGATATATTCATGTCAAGCGAGCTACATCATGGCACAGAAGGACATTATACCAAAGATGGCAAGGAAGTGCATACTGTCAGTGTCAAAAGAGGCAATGTAGAATATGTATTGAATAACCACGAGTATTTTCATGTAAAAGGGGGCGGCTTTTTGTATGACCTTTCTATTACCAAAAACGTGGCTTCCATGTTTATAAGTGTGGCTTTGTTGCTGTATGTATTCTTTTCTGTAGCGGGAGCTTATAAAAGGAACGCAGGCAAGGCACCACGCGGTATGCAGTCGTTTTTTGAGCCTATCATTGTCTTTGTGAGAGATGAAATAGCCAAAGAAAATATAGGCGAGAAGAAATACGAACGATATTTGCCCTATTTGCTTACAATTTTCTTTTTTATATGGTTCAATAACCTACTTGGGCTTGTGCCTGGTGGCGCGAACCTCACAGGCAATATAGCTGTAACACTTTGTTTGGCTGTTTTTACTTTCCTTATCACAAATTTGAGTGGCAATAAAGGCTATTGGGGACATATATTTGCGCCTCCAGGCGTGCCATTGCCTTTGATGCCTTTGATAGTGGTGATAGAGATAATAGGCATTTTTACCAAACCTTTCGCGCTTACGGTGCGTTTGTTTGCAAACATTACAGCAGGACACATCATTATTTTGAGTTTATTGAGCCTTATATTCATATTCCAAAGTGCTATCGTAGGAGTAGTAAGTGCGGGTTTTGCGATTGCGCTTACTTTCCTTGAGCTTTTGGTGGCTCTTTTACAAGCCTACATTTTCACACTTTTGAGCGCGATGTATATAGGTGGCGCAGTGGCAGAGCATCATCACGAGCATGACCACGAAGACGAGCATGGACATGACCACGCCCATGCGCACTAATTCATTGAGTTAATTGTTGAATAATGGAAAAGCAAAAAGCTAAGGAATGGAAAGAAGGTGAGATAATACTCACTTTCAAACTAAAAAAAATAATAGGTGAGCAAACACCGCTCATGCAAGAGTGGTGGAATGCAACCTTGCCTACCCTAACCACTACTGAACAAGAAATTTTTGATACAAACATTAAAAGTGCTATCAGAAATATAAATGGATGGAGTGAAGAAGACCTTAAAATGAGATTCATAAGTCCTATTTTATCACTTGGCAAAATGTTAGAAGATGGAAATTTTGCTTCTTGTTTTGATAAAAAAATATCAGGAGAAGTTGAAAATCATCATTTAGTAGTAAAAGCAGACTTTGTGATGGGTTCAGGACTGATGGATTATTTGATAAGACCTTATTTCCATTTTCAAGAATATAAGCCACAGAAAAACCCCACAGGCGACCCTATGGCACAGATTTTAGAGGCGTTTTTGATAGGACAGGTAGAAAACCAAAAAGAAAGTAAAGAAATTCCTTTATATGGCTGTGAGATTATAGGTAAGAACTGGACATTCGTCATTATGGAAGGCAAAGAATATTGTGTAGCAGATACGCTTATTTCCACAGACAGAAACGACCTGATGAAAATAGTAGCTATGTTGCGTAAGTTTAGAGAAATTTTAGAAACAAGATTAATGTTGATTTAAAACAATGGAAAAGCAAAAAGCAAAAGAATGGAAAGAAAGTGAGATGATACTTACTTTCAAACTCAAAAAAATAATAGGTAAACAAACCCAACTCATGCAAGAGTGGTGGAATGCGGACTTGCCTACGCTAAACAATGTTGAGCAAGTGCTTTTTGATACGAACTATGATAATGCTGTTCAGAATATCAATGCTTGGAGTGAAGAAGACCTTAAAATGAGGTTCATAAGTCCTATTCTATCACTTGGAAAATTGTTAGAATATGGTAATTTTGCTTCTTGTTTTGATAAAAAAATATCGGGAGATGTGGAAAACCATCATTTGGTAGTAAAAGCAGACTTTGTAATAGGTTCGGGATTGATGGATTATTTGATAAGACCTTTTTTTCATTTTCAAGAATACAAGCCACAGAAAAACCCCACAGGCGACCCTATGGCACAGATTTTAGAGGCGTTTTTGATAGGACAGGCAGAAAACCAAAAAGAAAGTAAAGAAATTCCTTTGTATGGTTGTGAGATTATAGGTAAACAGTGGACATTCGTGATAATGGAAGGCAAGGAATATTGTGTAGCGCAGTCATTAGATAGCACAGTTAGAGAAGATTTGATACAAATAATCGCTATGTTGCGTAAGTTTAGAGAAATTTTAGAAACCCGCTTATTATTGATGTAACATGAAACGAAGTTTTGAAAATTGGCTTTGGGAAGATATAGAACAAGAATTTGGACTTCAAAAAACCAAAAAAAGTGCGCTTTTGGAAGAATGGCTTACCAACGAAGGCTTTGTCCTTACGGCACTACAAACGGAATTGATGACAAGATTGCAGGTAAGTTTGGAAGTGCATTATCAGGACTGGAACGAAGAAGAATTGAAACTAAACTTTATTGCGCCTTTGCTAACTTCTGTAGTGAATTATAGCGATTCGCAACAATACCAACCTTTTGCAGAAAGAACCTTGAAAGCAGAAATAGGCAATTTTGAGCTAAGTGGAACTGTAGATTGGATGCTCGCTTCTGGTAAGCAAATTCCAAGAAAACCTTTTTTCTTTTTGCAAGAGTATAAAAGAACTAAAATGGCAGATTCAGACCCGCTCGGACAGCTTTTGATAGCTATGCTTGCGGCGCAAACTTTAGATGAACAAAAACGTCCTGTATTTGGGGCTTACATTATGGGAAAAGATTGGCATTTTATAGTATTGGATAACAATAATACTTACGCAGAGAGCAAGCGTTTTCATGGAGATGAAGTACAAGACCTACTTGATATAATAGCTATTTTAGAAAATACAAAGCACATAGCCCAAAAATACATTTTTAACTCATGAGCAATATCAAAATAGCCTGCCCAAAATGCGACTGGGAGCCTGAAGCAAGTGATAGGTGGCAATGCAGTTGCGGACACACCTGGAATACCTTTGACACAGGTGGGACTTGCCCAAAGTGCAAAAAAAGATGGAAAGACACTCAATGTATAGGTTGGCGAGGAGGCTGCAATCAATGGTCACCTCACATAGATTGGTACAGAGGACTTGACGAACTCATCAAAGAACTCTTAAAAGTAGAAGAAAGCGTATTTTGATTTACGATTTTTGATTTATGATTTACGACTTGAAATAAGGAATGAAAATAAAATAACATGATAATTTCACTCACGCGAAGCCACGCTGTAAGCGTCTGTTGGTATTGCTTAACCGCGTAAAAGCTCGATAACAGACGCTTACAGCATGGCTAAATATTCTCAAGTTATTTTTTACTCATTCCCAAACAATAAACCATACAACAATAAACCATACAACAATAAACCATACAACAATAAACCATACAACAATAAACCATACAACAATAAACAATACAACAATTTAATTTTCATTTTTAATCCTTTTATTTTATGTTACTTTCAATCTTAACAATGCTTTTAGCTATGGACATGGGTACAGGCTACGCTATCATGGGTTCTGCCATTGGTGCAGGTCTTGTGGCTATCGGTGCTGGTGTGGGCATCGGACAAATCGGTGGACGCGCTATGGAGGCTATTGGTCGCCAACCCGAAGTTGCTGGTCGTGTTCAGAGCATCGCGCTTGTTATCGCGGCTTTGATTGAAGCTATCGCCCTTTTCGGCGTTGTAATCTGTTTGTTGATTTCTTTCAAATAAGAAGTCCAAACGACCTGAAATTATCGGCTTGCGATTGGCAAGTCGATAGTTTCTTTATTTTGCATTTAATTTTTTATTCATATATAGCATAAGAAATATATAAATTAAATATTTACAAACGGAAATCGTATATCTTAAATCGTAAATCTCCACATGGAAACTCCTATCACACATATCACAAAAATAGAGATTGAAAAACTTTGGGGCTTAGATGACTGGAATTTATCTTGGGAACTGAACCCTGACGTGAATATTTTGGCAGGCGATAACGGAAGTGGGAAAAGTACGGTTTTAAAAACGATAATAGCGTGTTTAAAAAATGAGGCTTCTTTATTTAAATCTAAAAATACTGAATCAATAAAATTATCTTTTGATAATAATAAAGTAGTTTCAATACAAAAAATAACTATCATAACTCATGCTAACAAACCTTCAGGAGTAAATGAAGAACTTGTATATCAAGGAACAAAACCAAGTATCACAATAGATTACATATCAACTTTCAATCAAAAACTAAAATCTCTCGAAACAATCCAAAAATTAGCAGGCACAGGTGTAGAAACGGACTTGGATTGGGAACTTTATCAATTACAAGACAAATACAAAGACTACAAAATAGAAATAGGAGAGCGTGCTATAAAAGTATTGGAGGAAGGCAGTAAAAATACACAAAATATAAACCAA
Source organism: Cytophagales bacterium (assembly GCA_013298105.1). GTDB lineage: Bacteria > Bacteroidota > Bacteroidia > Cytophagales > Microscillaceae > RDXI01. The sequence continues at coordinate 4,403 of JAAFJK010000428.1, read as the reverse complement.
AAAATAAATCTATTTTGGGATTTGGTGGATACGTTATTTGCAAAAACAGGAAAAAAAATTGCAAAAAAGGAGAAAAACTTATCCTTTCTATTCAGAAATAACGAGGTTTTGACAGCTTATGACCTTTCAGCAGGAGAGAAACAAATGCTTATCATTTTGCTTACGGCTTTGGTGCAAGACAATCAACCCGCTATTATGATTATGGACGAACCCGAATTGTCTTTGCATACAGATTGGCAGAAGGATTTGATAGACAATATTCGTAGATTGAATGAAAACGTACAGTTGATTATTGCTACACATTCTCCTGCAGTGATTATGAAAGGCTGGGCAAGCCCAAAATATGTATTTCAAATAGAAGACCTTAAAACTAAAGAAACGCATGAACTTGTTAGAACAAACTAATAGCGAATATATACAAAGTAACAATATATTACACAAAAAAGAGGTTATCTTAGTCTATGTCGAGAATGAAGATGATGTCCCTTTTTGGAAACATATTTTCAATAAATTCAAGCTCAAGACACTCATCACTCCTTCTACACACGAAACAGATTTAACAAGAGGCAAAGAAAATGTACTAAGTTTTGCAGACAGGGCAGGCAAGTTCTTACTACTCTGCGTGGACAGTGATTATGATTATTTATTGCAAGATACAACCAAACAGTCCAGACAAATCAATCAAAATCCGTACATATTCCAAACCTACACATACGCTACAGAAAACTATAAATGCTGGGCAGAAAGTTTAGCACAACTAATCACAGAAGCAACCTTACAAGATACTTCACTGTTACAAAGTTTTGATGTAGTTTGATTTATGATTTGTTTGTGTATTCTTTTTATTATGAAAGACAAAATCAAACACAACAAAACGATACTTTTGAACTGAATAAATTTTCTAAAGTGGTTGGCTTTGAAAAACAAATAGACATCATACAGGCAGGCAAGGTAGAACTTCATGCACTTCAAGCGCGTGTGCAAGACCAAATAAATACCTTGCCTGCCCCTACCGAGATAACACAACTAAAGGACTATTTAGCAGATTTGGGTGTAAATCCTGAAAATGTCTATCTATTCATAAAAGGACATACTTTGCAAGACAATGTAGTACTGATGTTCCTAAAACCCATTGTAAAGTTTTTGAAAGAGGAGAAATACAAAGAAATAGACAAAACAGAAACTCAAAAAATAGCAAAAAATCAAAAAAGAGAACAGTACAAAAAACAAACACAGGATATAGAACTTATCCTAAAAACACACAAAAATTACGAAAATAGTCAGCTTTTCAAAAAAATAACCAAAGATATAACAGATTTTATTCAAACTACTTCAAACCCCAAAAATCGCAAATAAAACTCCTAATAATATGTTCTTAAATATAGTTACCCCCCCGCTGGGTCTGTTTTTTTGGCAATTTGTAGTATTCGTAGTGGTACTTTTTGTACTCTCTCGTTATGCGTGGAAGCCTATCACAGACGCGCTCAAAGACCGCGAAAAATCTATCTCTGATGCGCTTGGACAAGCAGAAAAGGCTCGTGTAGAAATGCAACAACTCCAAAGCAATAACCAAAAATTGCTGGACGAAGCCCGCATGGAGCGCGACAAGATGCTCAAAGCCGCCCAGAAAACCGCAGATGACATCAGAGAAGAAGCCCGCAAACGCACCGAAGCGGACGTAAAACGTATGCTCGAAGAAGCTACTCGCGCCATCGAAACTGAAAAACAATCTGCCATTGAGGGCATCAAAAAGCAAATCTCTACACTTTCTGTAGAAATTGCAACCACCCTTTTGAAGCGTGAACTTTCTGCCCCCGAACAACAACAAGCACTCGTGGCAGACCTTATCAAAGACGTTAAACTCAACTAAGACATTCTCACATGACTGAAATTACGATTGCAGAGCGATATGCTCAACCACTCTTAGCATTAGCCCTTGAGAAGAGTATAGCAGAGGACATCAACCGCGACATGGAACTGCTCCGTGATGCGTGTGATGCAAACTTTGAACTAAAAGCCATTTTGCGCAACCCTATCATCAGAGGTTACAAAAAATTGGCTATCCTGAAGGCTATTTTCTCGAATGAAGTCCACACCGTTACCATGTCTTTCTTCAATCTGATTGACACCCGAAACCGTGAGGAAATCTTATACACAGTGAGTACCGAATTTATACGCCTTTACAAAGAACACAAAGGCATCGCACAAGCTACAGTTATCACAGCTTATCCTTTGAGCGACAGCGCAAGACAAGAACTTACTGCCAAACTTACCCAACAGCTCGGCAAACAAATAGAACTTGCAGAACAAATCGATGCTACGCTCATAGGCGGAATGATGATAAAAGTAGGTAATAGCCTCATAGACAACTCTATACGTACTGGGCTAAAACGCTTACAAATGAATTTTTCAAATAGTATCTAAAATGGGTTGAGGGGTTGAGGGGGTTAAAGGGCTAAAAGGTTGAAGGGTTGAAGGGGTTAGGGTTGAAAGATTGAAGGGTTAAATGGTTGAAGGGTTAGAAGGTTGAAAGGTTGGGGGGCTATGCCTATCTATCCTTCTACCTTCCATCTTTCCACTTTCCACCCTTCCACCTCCACCCTTCCACCCTTCCACCTCTCCACCTCTCCACCTTCTACCTTCCACCCTTCTACCGCTCCTCCAAATATCATGATAAAAATTAAACCCGACGAAATATCGGCAATCTTACGCCAAGAGTTGTCGAACTTTAAATCTGCCTCAGAACTCGAAGAAGTGGGGACTGTACTCCAGATAGGTGATGGTGTAGCACGTATCTATGGACTTACCAAAGCCCAAGCAGGCGAGCTTGTAGAATTTGAAACAGGTTTGCGTGGATTGGTGCTAAACTTAGAAGAAGACAACGTAGGTGTTGTACTTTTGGGTGAAGCAACTGGTATCAAAGAAGGTGCAAATGTGCGCCGTACAAGCCAAATCGCCTCTGTAAAAGTAGGCGAAAGTATGCTTGGGCGTGTAGTAAATACGTTGGGCGACACTATAGATGGCTTGGGTGCGCTTACAGGCGAACTTTTTGATATGCCTCTTGAGCGCAAAGCACCTGGCGTAATCTATCGCCAACCTGTAAACGAACCTTTGCAAACAGGTATCAAATCTATTGATGCTATGATTCCTATTGGGCGTGGACAACGTGAGCTTATCATTGGCGACCGCCAAACAGGTAAAACTGCCATAGCCATTGATACTATCATCAACCAAAAAGAATTTTATGATAGAGGCGAAACAGTTTATTGTATTTATGTAGCCATTGGGCAGAAAGAATCTACTGTAAAGCAAGTAGTTGCTAAACTTACTCAAGCGGGTGCTATGGCTTATACTGTAGTAGTTTCGGCTTCAGCTTCTACACCTGCGCCTATGCAGTTTTTCGCGCCCTTTACAGGGGCGGCTATAGGCGAATATTTCCGCGATACAGGTCGCCCTGCCCTCGTGATTTATGACGATTTGTCAAAACAAGCCGTAGCTTACCGCGAAGTTTCGCTACTTTTGCGCAGACCTCCAGGTCGTGAAGCATATCCTGGCGATGTATTCTATTTGCACAGCCGTTTGCTGGAGCGTGCCGCAAAAATCAATGCCTCTGATGCAGTAGCCCAACAAATGAACGATATTCCGCCTTCTTTGCAAGGCAAAGTAAAAGGCGGCGGTTCTTTGACGGCATTGCCTATCATCGAAACTCAAGCAGGGGACGTTTCGGCTTATATTCCTACCAACGTGATTTCGATTACTGATGGACAGATATTCCTTGAAACTTCTCTCTTTAACTCTGGCATTCGTCCTGCCATCAACGTAGGTATTTCGGTATCTCGTGTGGGTGGCTCGGCACAAATCAAGACTATGAAAGAAGTAGCGGGTACTTTGAAACTTGACCAAGCGCAATTCCGCGAATTGGAAGCGTTTTCTAAGTTTGGTTCTGACCTTGATGCGGCTACAAAACTTACGATTGACAGGGGACGTAGAAACTTGGAAATCTTGAAACAAGACCAATATTCTCCTGTACCTGTGGCAGAGCAAGTCGCTATCATTTATCTTTCTACCAAAGGATATGCAGATAAAGTAGCTGTAAACCGTATGAAAGAGTACGAACAAGATGTACTTGCTACGCTTCGTGCCTCTAAGCCTGGAATTTTGGAAGGTATCCGTATTTCGCGCAAAGACATCATGGACGGCTTGAAAGGAAAAGCTACCGTACAAGAGGTAGAAGACCTTAAGCAAATCGGTATGGACTTAGCAAAGCAATATCAAGCATAAAAAACCTTGCCTGCCCGCGCTGTATGTGGGCAGGCAAGTTTTTTTTTCTTATCTCAAACCTTGCCTGCCCGCGATGTATGTGGGCAGGCAAGTTTTTTTTATCTCAAACCTTGCCTGCCCAC
>JAAFJK010000466.1 GCA_013298105.1 Cytophagales bacterium | reverse complement strand
ACCTTGCTCCCTTTAATGCTGCTCCCATCAATATCCCTTTGACTTATATGCCTGGCGTGGGTATAAAATTCATCTCTACCAATGCAAATACAGGCTGGCTCTCTTTGGGTTTGGACGTAAAATTGGTGGTGAGACTGTATCCATAAAAGTCAATATCAGTTGGCAATCCGAAAAAAACACCGTAAAAATTGGCAAGATATTCGAAGCAACCAAAAATATGAAAAAAAATACTCCCTCATGGCGCGAAAAGATGCGCTACAGATTCGAAAACACCCTTTCAGCAGGTACAATAGCTATCATTGCGTGGCTTGCTGTTATCTCGCTTACTGTGGTAGTAGTGATAGCTATCCTCATAGAAATATTCGGCATATCCAATGACCCCGAAAAGAAGACTCCTATGGGTTTTCCTGAAGCTATCTGGGCAGGACTGATGCACGCCATAGATGCGGGTACGCTCGGAGGCGACAATGGACTTGCCTACCGCACTGTGATGCTACTCGTAACGATAGCGGGTATATTCGTGGTAGGTACGCTGATAGGCGTACTCACGTCGGGCTTTGCAAGTGTGATAGAAGAACTCCGAAAAGGCAAAACAAAAGTATTGGAAACAGGACACACGCTCATCTTAGGCTGGTCGCCCAAAGTTTTTGAGATATTGCAAGAACTGATAAAAGCCAATGAAAGCCTCAAAAAAGCCTACGTGGTCATTTTGGCAAATAGAGATAAGGTAACGATGGAAGACGAAATAAGGGCAAAGATAACCAACACCAAGACTACCCGCATCATCTGTCGCACAGGTAGCCCTTTAGAAACTATAGATGTAGAAGTCGCCAATCCAAACGAAGCCAAATCTATCATCATCATCGCCCCAGAAGATGAGCCAGAGCCAGATGTCCATGTCATCAAAACCGTTTTAGCCCTTACCAATCACCCCCACCGCAAGCAAGCACCATACCACATAGTCGCTGAAATAGCAGAAGAAGACAATACCGAAGCCGCCCTACTCGTAGGAGGCAAAGAAACATCTTTTATCTTTGCAGAAGATTTGCTGGCGCGTATCACTGCCCAAACCTGCCGACAGTCAGGCTTGAGTGTGGTTTATACAGAGCTACTTGGCTATGAAGGCAATGAAATCTACTTCAAACAAGAGCCAAACTTGGTAGGCAAGACTTTCAAAGAAGCTCTATTCGCCTATCAGCAGTGCGCCCTTATAGGCATTCAACGCAAAGCAGGCGAGGTACTCATCAATCCAACTGCCGACCTACGCATAGAAGCAGGCGATAGCATCATTGCGATAGCAGAAGACGATAGCATGATGCAACTTACCCAAAATAACCACGCCATCGACACTGCCCTACTTTCTACCGAGATGAGCCAAAGAGGAGAAGCACCCAAAGAGCGTACACTCATCATAGGCTGGAATACCAAAGGACTAAAAATTATCAGAGAACTTGAAAACTATGTCGCACATGGTTCTGAAGTAGTCATACTAAACGAAGAGGGAAGCACGACAGAAAAAGACAGGCGTGTTTTGGAAAAAATCATCAAAAAACAAAAAATCCAAACCATTGAAGGCAACATTACCAAAAGAGCCGACCTCGAAGCCTGTGAACCCACCACCTTTGACCACATAGTCGTCCTCTCCAATGACCACAACAGCGTCCAAGAAGCTGATGCCAAAACCCTTATTGCACTCTTGCACCTTCGCAATATGGCAGAGCAGGCAGGCAAGGACTTTGCTATAGTAAGCGAGATGCGTGATGTCCGCAATAAATATTTAGCCGAAATAGCCCGCATAGACGACTTCATAGTGGGCGCAAACCTCATTAGTCTTATCCTTACCCAGCTCTCAGAAAGTAAGCACTTGAGCCAAGTCTTCGACAACCTATTCAGTGCAGAAGGAGCAGAAATATACATCTATCCTATCACAGACTATGTGCAGGCAGGCAAGGAAGTGAACTTTTATACACTCACAGAAGCCGCTATCCAAAAACGCGAAGTCATGATAGGCTACAAGGTAGGCAAGGACTCCAGCAACCCCGCCAAAAATTACGGCATCACACTCAATCCAGCCAAAAACCAAACTTACACCTTTGCACCAGAAGACAAAATTATCGTAATAGCCGACAAATGACATGAAAAGCACCTATACCGAAGCCCACCTCATAGGTAGATGGCAAACTCCTGACCCAGACAATGGCTACAAAGCCACCATCACCATTACTTTCACGCCTGACCACGTGCTACATTATGTCTTTGAAAATCAATATAGCAAATCCGAAATACAAAATACATGGGCGTATTCGCGCAATATCTTGACTGAATACAGCGAATATGGCACATGGCAAGGCGCAATACAATGGCTCACAGACGATTATTTTGTACTTACTATCATCGAAAATGGAGAACCCGCCTACAAAGGAAGAAAAAGATACTACCAACGCCTCCCTGAACCAAAAAAATAAGACTAAAATGAATATAGAAGAAAAAAAACAAAAAATGGCAGATGTGCTGTCCCAATATATACCCGAAAAATCTGTTTCTTATATAGTAGAGCAAGTTTTTAAACACAGTTGCTTCTTAAAAATCGTCCCAAAACGCAAATCTGTCATGGGTTCTTATCAGTATAATTATGTTACCAAACAACACATCATCAAAATCAACCATGACCTGAATAGTTACAGCTTTTTATTTACCCTCGTACATGAGCTGGCGCATTTGCAAACTTTTACCCTTTTTCAAAATAAAGTAAAACCGCATGGCGAGGAATGGCAAGCCATATTCGGAGAGATGATAACGGTTATCCTGCCTTATTTTCCTGCCGATATACAAGAAGCCATAGAGGAGTACAAGAAAGATATTACTGCCTCCTCTTGCACAGACGAAAATCTATACAAAACTTTGAAAAAATATGATTCCAAGCCTACTATTTTTTTAGATGATATTCCTATGCACAGCTTTTTCAAACTTGAAAACTATGCAAATACTTTTCAAAAAATAGAAAAAATCCGCAAAAACTACAAGTGTTTGGATATACAAACTAAAAAAATGTATAAAATGAGTGGGCTTAATCAAGTAGAAGTCGTAACTCCGTAAAACTTGCCTGCCTCAACCCTCAAACTTCTACCCTCGTACCTCCCCATGTTTCCTATCCTTACCCTGAAGCCTGACCGCGAAAAATCTGTCCTCAATTTCCACCCTTGGATATTCACAGGGGCAGTAAAGCACCTTGCCTCCGAAGCCGTACATGGCGACCTCATAGCCGTACAAACACACCAAAAAAAGCTACTCGGCTATGGATTTTATGATGCACACAGCCAGATAGTATGCCGCATGGTAGAGATTAGCCCACAGCCTATCGCACCGCAGGCAAGTTATTGGGCAGAAAAACTCAAACAGGCGTATCAAATAAGGCAAAATTTTGTAACCTCTCCTGCCACGACTGCCTACCGACTTTTGCACGCAGAAGGCGACTTTTTGTCAGGGGTTATCATTGACATCTATGGCAAAGTCGCTGTCATGCAGTTGCTCATCAAAGGCACACAAAAAATAGCTCCAGACCTGATAGCAGGTTTGCAGGCTTTGGGATTTGAGCATATTTATCTGAAAAACAAAGAAATCACACAAAGATTGGAAGGCATCGAGCAAAGTAGTGGCTGGCTTACTGCCCCTTTTGAAGCCCCTTTACAGGTCTTAGAAAATGGACTTAAGTTTGAGATAGAAGTAGAAAAAGGGCAAAAAACAGGCTTTTTCATAGACCAACGCGACAACCGACAACTCCTAAAACAGTATGCCGAAGGAAAAAAGATACTCAATACTTTCAGTTATACGGGTGGATTCAGCGTTTACGCGCTCGCGGGGCAGGCAAGGGAGGTTGTTTCGGTAGATATTTCTAAAGATGCGATAGCTATGTGTGAGAAAAATATAGCCCTCAATTTTGGCGAAAATGCCCCACACCAAGCCATAGCCGAAGATTGTTTTGATTTTCTGAAAAACACCCAACCTGACGAATTTGACATCATCATCTTAGACCCGCCCGCTTTTGCCAAAAATAAGCGGGCTGTCGCCAATGCCTCACGTGGCTACATGAGCTTGAATGAACTCGGCATCAGGCGCGTAAAAAAGGGCGGTTTGGTATTTACATTTTCTTGCTCAGGCAATATAGACCGCGATTTGTTTCGCAAAATTGTCTTCACAGCTTCGGCAGAAAGTGGCAGGAAAGTGCGCATCTTGCATCAACTTACCCAGCCCGCAGACCACCCCATCAACATCTATCACCCTGAAGGCGAATATCTGAAAGGATTAGTTTTGCAGGTAGAGTAAACTATTTTTTTTGCGTGTATGAAAGTGCATTTTGGGTACAATCAAGCAAATTTGTTTGCATTTCAAAAAGATGATATATGTTAAAAAAAGCAGGCAAGTAAACTTGCCTGCCGTTTGATTAACCTACACTTCCTTCTAAACTGATAGCCAATAATTTTTGGGCTTCTACCGCAAACTCCATCGGGAGTTGGTTCAAGACTTCAACAAACGTACTGTTTTAATTTTATGGAAAAACTTAGATGGACTGGAAACTAAGATTCTTACCAACTCCAAATAAGTATTCACTTTATAAGACACGCTC
>JAAFJK010000444.1 GCA_013298105.1 Cytophagales bacterium | reverse complement strand
ATGGTTGCTATAACATAGGGCGTATATGGTTTTTTGTAGTGCTAATTGGCAAGGAATATGGCGTTAGCAGAGCCTATGATGCTACCCAAACAGACGACCTAACGGATATGGTGGCTATTCTAAAAAAAGTAAAAGTATATATTCATCAAGAACTTGGATTGCCGATAGTATGAGGTAGTGAACCATACAACCATACAACCATACAACCATACAACCATACAACTATACAACTATACAACCATGAAAATCCTAATCGTAGAGGACGAACCTATTTTTATAGAAACCCTCCTGATATATCTGGAGGAGATGGGCTATGACAAGGTACACACTGCCGACAACGCCACAGATGCCCTGCGCCTTTTTGTGGCAGTAGAGCCTGATTTGGTGCTACTCGATATCAATATCAAAGGTGGCAAGGACGGCATCAATGTAGCCGAAGCCATCAATCAATCCAAAAAGCCTGTGCCTATCATCTTCATGACTTCCATAGAAGACAAGACCACCTTTGAACGCGCCAAACAGACCAATCCTATCGCTTATATGGTAAAGCCTATAGATGAAAATTCGCTTGAGCGAAGCATAGAGTTGGCTATCTACAAATACTACAAATCGACTTGGGATACAGAGCTTTTTGTGGAATGGAAAAAAGATGTCTTGGCTCCGCACAGCCTATTCGTCAAAATAGGACAAAGATTAGAAAAAATAGCTATCCAAGACATTACCTACATCATATCAGATGCAAGCCATGCTGAACTGCACACACAAGACGAAAAAATAGTGGCACGCGTATCACTTACTGACCTTGCAAATAAACTCCCTGCCGATATATTCGTGCGCATAAGCCGTAGTAGCCTCGTGAATACGCAATATATCCAAAACATTGACCTTGACAAAAATATAATCTTTTTGCAAGATGGCACAAAAATAGGCATCAGTCGCAGAAGCAAAGAGTCGCTACTGAACCGCCTAAATGTGGTATAGAAGCCCCCTAACCCCCAAAGGGGGAACTTCAATCGGGCAAAATAAGCCTAAACGTAGTGCCTTTTCCTTCTTGGCTTTCTACTTGCAAAGTGGCATTAATTTGTTGTGCCAATTCATAGCAAAGTTGTAGCCCCAAGCCCGTTCCTTTTTCGCCTCTTAGCCCCTGTTCGCTTTTGAATTGTATGCCTTGAAAAAGATTGGCTACTTTTTCGGCAGACATACCCGCGCCTGTATCGCGTACAGAGAGTATGCCTTGATACTTGTTTGGTGTTCCACCAAACATTTCGCGCTGGTAGGCAAGGTAAATTTCGCCTCCTTCGGGTGTGAACTTAAGGGCGTTACTAAGCAAATTGCGTAAGATAGTCTGCAAAATATTGTAATCTGTAGTGATAAATTCCTTGCCCACCTCCTGATATAAAGTAACTTGCTGGCTTTGCGCAAGTCCTTCAAAGTGCGAAACGCAGTGCGCAACTGCCTCTTGCAAGTCAATGTTTTCTGGATTGGTGCGAATGACTTGTTTTTGGAGCATAGCCCACTGTAGGAGGTTATCCAAAAGGCTATTTAAGCGCGTGGAGGCTTTTTCGATGTTTTCGCCTAACTGTTCCAATTTTTCAGGTCTGTCTTTTGCCAAAAAGAATTTAATTTGTTTATTCAAGCCCTGAAAAGACATCATAGGACTACGCAAATCGTGGGCAATGATAGAAAAAAGCTGGTCTTTGGTCTTATTGGCGACTTCGAGCTGTTCGGCTTGTATCGTGATTTCTTCATTTTGTGCCTTGACTTCTTCTTTAGCGTGTTTTTCGGCTTGCCTGCTTCGGTAGGCAAGGTAGGCAAGTGCTATAGCTATAGCCAAACCCGCCAAAACTACATACAAAACCCGCTGTTGTGCCTCTTTTGCTTCTTTTGCTTGTTGGATTTGGAGTTTTTGGGCTTTGCTCTCAGCAAAGAACTTATCTGCTTCGAGTTGTCTTTGTTGTGCAACGTTGTAGAGGCTGTCTTGTTTGCGTTTGTCTTTTTCTTGTTTTGCCAAAGCCTTAAGTTCATTGGCTTCTTTTTGTTTCTCGATGGCAAGTCTTTCAGTGCGCTCACTTTCTTTTGCCGCTTTTTGGAGTTGGTTATCTTTCTCCAAAATCACTTGATTTTTATTCAAAATGGCTATTTCTTTTTGCTTACGCTCTATGTCTGCTTGTGCTTCAAGGTTCGCTATTTTTTTAGATTTTTCTATGTTGAAAAGTGAGTCTTTCGTGGTTTTGTACAGCTCGTGGTATTCAAGGGCTTTTGCGTAGTCGCCTTTGAGTTTGTAGGTATGGTATAAAGTTTCAATCAAAGCACTAACTTCTGTGGTTGCTTTGATTTCTCGTGCTATTTGTAGTGCTTCTTGGGCGTAGGCTATACCTTTATCATACGCTCCTTGTTTTCGGGCTATCATTGCTAATCCATCTAAGGTATAGGTTTTGCCACGTTTATCTCCTACTTCCTCTTGCAATTTCAGGCTTTTTTGGTAATGCTCTGATGCCAAAGAATAGTTGCCCTGAATATAATAAATATTGCCTATGTTATTGAAACTTCTGGAAACTCCTCGTTTATCCCCTAATTCTTCCCTTATTTTCAGGCTTTTTTGGTAATAGTCCAATGCTAAAGGATAGTTGGCTTGAATCTTATAAATGCCGCCTATGTTGTTTAAACTTGCCGCCACCCCCGTTTTATCTTCTAATGCTTCTTTTATTTTCAGGCTTTTTTGGTAATAGTCTAATGCCAAAGGATAGTTCTCTTGTTCATCATGAATAACACCTATGTTATTTAAACTTCCAGCCATCCCTTGTTTATTTCCAATTTCCTCTTCTATTTTTAGGCTTTTTTGGTAATAATCCAATCCTAAAGGAAAGTTGCCTTGATTCTTATAAATCAATCCTATGTTATTTAAACTTGCCGCCATTCTTTGTTTATCGCCTATTTCTTCTTTTATTTTCAGGCTTTTTTGATAGTAGCCCAATGCCAAAGAATACTCGTCTTGCATCTGATAAATAATACCTATATTATGAAAACTATTCCCTACGCCTTTTTTATCTTGTATTTTTTCAAAAATAGCCAAGGCTTTTTGATGGTGTGTAAGGGCTTCTGGATAGTTTTTTTTATTTGATTTAGCTACACCCATGTTGTTCCAAGCTCCTGCTTTTCCCTTCTGAAAGCCTATTTTTTCACTCATTTGTAGAGCTTTTTCGGCTATACTGATACAGGTATCGGGTTTGCTACGATTGTATTCAAAAGCAATAGAAGTAAGAGCCAGTATTTTAGTAGTATCGTACTTAGTGGTGTTATGGACGCGCATGAGGCTGTCTATGGCTTTTTTATTTTGCGCATACAGGTTTTGCACCCCCAAAAAGCACAACAATATATAGAGTAAATATTTTTTCATTATGCAAAAGTATGCTTTATTTTGAAAAGCAAACTACTGTAGAGTTTATTATCCACTTATTTTTCTTTTTTTGCACGATTGTCAAGGTCTTCGAACACCCACAACGTATAAAAAAAGCACTTGCCTACCCATAGCGGGCAGGCAAGTGCTTTTGATAATCAATACTTCGTATTGTACTTCTTATTTTTTCACTTCTTCGTAATCTACGTCTGTAAAGCCGTCTCCACCTTGGTTTCCACCCTGATTGCCGCCTTGTCCGCCCATATTCTCAAATCCAGCAAAAGGATTTTGAGGGTTTCCGCCTGTGTTGGCATACATTTCAGTAGAGGCTTTTGCCCAAGCGTCATTGAGTGCTTTCATAGCAAGGTCTATGCCTTCCATATCTTGTGCGCCATGTGCGTTGCGGAGTTGTCCGAGTGCGCCTGTGATAGCCTCACGATTGGGGGCAGAAAGTTTATCGCCAAATTCGGCTAATTGTTTTTCGGTTTGGAATATAAGCGAATCTGCTTGATTGATTTTTTCAGCTTTTTCACGGATATTTTTGTCCGAATCAGCATTGGCTTCAGCTTCTTGCTTCATGCGCTCTATTTCTTCTTTGCTCAAGCCAGAAGATGCCTCGATACGTATTTTTTGCTCTCTGCCTGTACCTTTGTCTTTGGCAGATACATTGAGGATACCGTTCGCATCTATGTCAAACGTAACTTCAATCTGAGGTACGCCACGAGGTGCAGGGGGAAGTCCTTCGAGGTTAAAGCGTCCGATAGTGCGGTTGTCTTTTGCCATCGGGCGTTCGCCTTGTAGCACGTGCAACTCTACTGAAGGCTGGCTATCTGCGGCTGTAGAGAAAGTTTCTGATTTTTTGGTAGGAATAGTCGTGTTAGACTCTATCAATTTTGTCATCACACCACCCAATGTTTCGATACCCAAAGAAAGAGGCGTAACATCAAGCAATATCACGTCTTTTACCTCACCTGTGAGTACACCGCCTTGAATAGCCGCGCCTACTGCCACCACTTCGTCAGGGTTTACACCTTTTGAGGGCTTTTTGCCAAAGAATTTTTCTACTTCTTCTTGTATGCGAGGCATACGCGTAGAGCCACCTACTAAGATAACTTCGTCAATATCACTTATTTTGAGGTTTGCATCTTGCATAGCTTTTTTGCAAGGCTCAAGGGTACGGCGGATAAGGTCATCTACCAACTGCTCAAACTTCGCACGAGTAAGTGTCAAAACTAAGTGCTGAGGAATGCCATCTACAGGCATGATGTAGGGAAGATTGATTTCTGTTTGCGCTGAACTTGAAAGCTCGATTTTAGCTTTTTCTGCCGCATCTTTTAGGCGTTGCATAGCCATCGGGTCTTTGCGTAAGTCGATGCCTTTGTCGCGCTGGAACTCATCTGCCATGAAGTGTATGATACGTTCGTCAAAGTTATCGCCTCCGAGATGGACATCGCCATTGGTAGATTTTACTTCAAATACGCCATCGCCAAGCTCAAGAATAGAAACGTCAAAAGTACCGCCTCCAAGGTCAAATACCACGATTTTCATTTCTCTGTTGCGCTTATCCAAGCCGTAGGCAAGGGCGGCGGCAGTAGGTTCATTGATGATACGTTTTACTTCCAAGCCCGCGATTTGTCCTGCTTCTTTGGTAGCTTGACGCTCTGCATCATTGAAATAAGCAGGTACTGTAATAACGGCTTCAGTAACGGTAGTACCCAAATAATCTTCTGCGGCTTGCTTCATTTTTTGAAGAACCATAGCCGAGATTTCTTGGGGTGTATATTGGCGGTCGCCTATGCGCACGCGGGGCGTGTTGTTTGTACCTTCTTCTACGTTGTAAGGCACCATTTTCTTTTCTTCTTGTACTTCAGAGTATTTTTTACCCATGAAGCGTTTGATAGAATAGACTGTATTGCGTGGATTGGTAATGGCTTGACGTTTTGCAGGGTCGCCTACTTTGCGTTCGCCATTGCCGTTATCCAAAAAACCTATGATAGAAGGCGTAGTACGTTTGCCTTCACTGTTTGCGATAACTACAGGCTCGTTGCCTTCCATTACAGATACGCAAGAGTTGGTAGTTCCTAAGTCAATGCCTATTATTTTTCCCATTGGTTTAAGAGATATTATTTTGAGGATTTAAGTTCTTGCCTACCTAATAAACAACGAATGTGCCAAGCTACCAAACCTGACATTTTGGCAGTGTCATTGTTTAGACTTCTTGAAAAAGTCTTTTTAACCCTTCTCCACTTGGAGAAGGGCAGGGTTGAGGTATCAAAAATAGCACTTTCGCAAGAAGTTTTTTAGGAACGAGTAAAAAATAACTTGAGCATATTTAGCCACGCTGTAAGCGTCTGTTATCGAGCTTTTACGCGGTTAGGCAATACCAACAGACGCTTACAGCGTGGCTTCGCGTCAGTGAAATTATCATGTTATTTTATTTTCATTGCTTATCAAATTTTATTTTTCAGACCACTGTACAATTTCAGTTTAAGCCCTAAAATCACTAAAAAGCGAAAAAATATAAAACTATTTTTCTTTTTTTGTACGTTGTCAATGGTCGAAGACCTTGACAAGCGTTGAAAATAAAAAATACGAAATAACAAATTGTACAGTAGTCTGTTTATTTTTACAAATATGGTTCTTAAAAAGTTATTACGGAACAGGCTGTAGTACAGGCTTCCCGCCTGTCGTTTTCAAGTCATAAACAGGCTGGAAGCCTGTTCTACAGTTTTGCCTCCGCAATAACTTTCGAAGAGCCACAAATATTTATTCATTTTCAGCGATTTATAAAATTGTCATGTAGAGTGGGGGTATATTTATTTTTTTCGCAAAAAGAGCATATAAAACGGCACACTCAACAGCACAATCCCCAAACCTACCAACGAATACGGCTTTTCAATCAATAGTATCACACAAATCAGCGATACCACCACGATATACAGGGCAGGCAAGGCGGGATATGCAAAAGCCTTGTAAGGTCGAGGCAAGGTAGGTTGTTTGAATCGTAAAATAAAAATCCCAGCTATCGTCAAGACATAAAAAAACAACACTGCAAACATCACAAAATCAAGTAGTTGATTGTAACTACCTGAAAGACACAAAAGCGATGCCCAACTTGCCTGCGCTATCAGCCCTGTAGCGGGTACGCCTTTGCTATTCAGTTTGCCCATCGCAGGAAAGAAAAGTCCATCTTTGCCCATGGCATAGTACACCCGCGCCCCCGAAAGAATACAGCCATTGTTACAGCCAAAAGTGGAAATCATTATCAGCACCGCCATCACAGTAGTCGCAATCCCACCGCCTATTTGGACAGCCACTGCTGTAGCTACGCGGTCGTTTTGGGCAGTTTGGATAGCCTCTATAGGAAGTACCCAAAGATAGACTAAGTTTGCCAAAAGGTATAAAAGCGTTACCAAACCCGTACCAATCGCCAAACTCAAGGGCAGGGTGCGCTTAGGATTCACGATTTCATCTCCCGCAAAAGTGATATTGTTCCAAGCATCACTCGAGAAAAGCGAACCCACCATAGCCGAGCCAAGTAGTAACACTACACCCCAGGTCGTAAAAGACGTAACCTGACTTGCCTGCCCCTCAGTAAAAGTCGTTTGAGTTAGTTTCCACATATTTTGGAAATTGGTTTGGATAGCTTCTGGATTATTTCCCCAAATAAGCCCCACTGCGATAAGCCCCAAAAGCGCGATAATCTTTGTGCTACCAAAAAGATTTTGGATAAACTTTCCGTTTTTTACACCCTGTAGGTTCAGGTAGCTAAGCACCCAAATACTTCCTATCGCCAACACTTGCAAGGTCGTGATTTTAAACTTGCCTACCTCGAGCAGAGTCGCTTTTATGGGAAAAAGTACATCTGTATAATTCGCAAATGCCATAGCTACAGCCGCTATAGTGCCTGTTTGGATTACTGCAAAAAGTGTCCAACCATACATAAAAGCCACCAATGGATTGTAGGCTTCGCGCAAAAAAACATACTGCCCGCCAGACTTTGGATACATAGCCGCCAGCTCGCCATAACTCAGTGCGCCTGCTATAGTTATAAGCCCTGTAAGCCCCCAGACGAGCATGAGGTAGCCCGCGCCACCTACTTGTCGCGCTATTTCGGCACTTACTATGAATATGCCTGAGCCTATCATAGTGCCAGCTACAAGCATAATGGCATCAAAAAGTCGGATTTCTTTCCGAAAAGTGGTATGGTCGCTCATAAGATATAATCTAAAAATATGCGCAAATCTGTAGGTTTTTTGCTACCTTTGCAAATAAACCCCCAAATAATTTTATGTGGCAAGAAATAGACCAACAACTGAAGCGGACTTTTGAGTTCTCTGACTTCATAGCCGCCTTTGGCTTTATGGCAAAAGTAGCCCTCGTAGCCGAGAAAATGAACCATCACCCCGCTTGGTTCAATGTCTATAACCGCGTAGAAATTTCGCTTACTACCCATGATGCAGGCAACACCATCACAGAAAAAGACCGCGCACTTGCCAAAGCGATTGATTTGTTGTATCAATAAAATGGACGATTTTTGATTTACGTAAATCGTCAATCGCAAATCAAAAATCGTAAATCAAAAATCGTAAATCTCCATGAGGCTACTCTATCAAAGCACTTGCCAAAGCGATTGATTTGTTGTATCAATAAAATGGACGATTTTTGATTTACGTAAATCGTCAATCGCAAATCAAAAATCGCAAATCAAAAATCGTAAATCTCCATGAGGCTACTCTATCAAAGTGCAGGAGGCGGTGCGTTGGTCTTGGCAGACGACCGCGATGAGTATTATATCGTACAGCTTGTAGGCGAGGTGGGCAAGAAAAACTACCAAACCGCCCTCCGCGAAGTCATCAAACAGGTAGAAGATGATGGTTATACGTCCCTACTCATGAACATGAAAGACCTGCAAAGTCAGCCTGACCTTGCAGGCTATTGGTTTTGGGCGCATTTTGTACCCAGATTTCATAAAAAAGCGGGCGCGTGCAAAATCGCTATCCTCCGTGCCAAAGAAAGTACATGGCGCAACCAACTTAGCAAGGCTACCGCGCTCCTGCGGGTAGGCAAGGTAAAACTCGATGTCCGATTTTTTGATGCCTTGCCTACCGCACAAGACTGGCTGATAGATGGTTTTTTGCCCGAAAAAGAACCTGCCGAAAAACGCGCTTGGTTCAAACTTCCTACACTATTCAAAAAGAAAAAACAAGATGACTTTGAAGAAGAAGAAGAAGAAGAAGATTATGAGGAAGAGGAAAATAAGAAACCATCACTGCTGAAGCGCGTATTAAGCGTATTTTCATTCTTGAAAAAGGTAAAAGTAAAGGTAAAATTTGACCCCAAAGGGCGACTCGATGAAGACGATTAGAATATTTATAAAAAAAATGTCCAAAAATTTGTTTTTCTGAAAATTAAGCATAACTTTGCAACAGACGTTAGAGATATACCACTCATAGAAGTATGCCTTTGGCAAAAAACTAAATTATTTTATTTTATCATTTTTCAATGAACATTTTTGTAACGAATTTGAGCTTTAAAGTTCAAACAGAACAACTTCGTGAGATGTTTGAGGCTTACGGAGAAGTAACCTCAGCAAAAGTAATAGTAGATCATGAAACAGGTCGCTCTCGTGGATTCGGATTTGTAGAAATGGCTTCTGACGAAGAAGCACAACAAGCAATCGATGCGCTAAATCAACATGAAACTGACGGTAAGGCAATGGTAGTACAGCAAGCTCGCCCCCGCGAAGAAATGCAAGCTGTGAAACAACAACGTGGTAATGGTGGTAACAATGGTGGCGGTGGCTACAATAAGTCATACGGCAACAACAATAGCAACAAAACCTACAACAAATCGTATGGCAATAACAATGATAAAAGCTACGGCAACAGTGGCGGATACAAAAAACGCTATGACGACAACGAGTATTAAGAAATAAAAAGTAGGCAAGTGCCTACTTTTTTTATGAAATATAATAAAAAGGCGCGTGGAAACACGCGCCTATCCAATGTATTGACATGAAAACATTTTATATCTTACATGGCGCAAACTTAAATCTTTTGGGCAAGCGCGAACCTGACATATATGGCGCAGTGTCTTTTGAGGATTTTTTGCAAGTTTTGCAGGCACAATTTGCGGACATAGCCCAGATTCATTATTTTCAATCAAATCACGAAGGCGCATTGATAGACAAATTGCAAGAAGTGGGCTTTCAGGCTGATGGAATCGTACTGAATGCAGGGGGATATAGCCATACTTCGGTGGCTTTGCGTGATGCCATCAGTGCCATCATAACTCCTGTAGTAGAAGTCCACATCTCGAATATCTATGCACGCGAGGAATTTAGGCACACAAGTTTACTTTCAGCCGTTTGCAAAGGGACTTTGACAGGCTTGGGCTTGCATGGCTATACCTTTGCTTTGCAATACCTGCATTTGCACCATAAACTTTTGACAGCATAAAATTAGGAACGAGTAGAAAATAACTTGAGCATATTTAGCCACGCTGTAAGCGTCTGTTATCGAGCTTTTACGCGGTTAGGCAATACCAACAGACGCTTACAGCGTGGCTTCGCGTGAGTGAAATTATCATGTTATTTTATTTTCATTCCTAAGCCAACATACCACCATCTAAAGGCATTGCCTGCCCAGTGATGAAAGAGGCTTCGGGAGAGGCAAGCCAGAGAATAGCATGAGCCACTTCTTCCACTGTGCTGTATCGTTGCAAAGGCGTAGTTTTGGCTAATTTATCTTCCAAAGAAGCATCAAACGCAAACATAGTTTCTACCAAAGGTGTGCGCGTAAAAACAGGGCAGATGGCATTGATACGAATATTATGTTTGGCATATTCGAGGGCGGCAGTTTTGGTAAGTCCCACTACAGCGTGTTTACTTGCCACATAAGCCGAACTATTCGCAAGTGCTTTTAGCCCTGCTACAGAGGCTACATTGACTATGATGCCTACTTTTTGCTTTTGCATCTGCTTGATTTGCAACTGCATACCGTACAGCACGCCATATAGATTGACTTGCATCACGCGCTCAAATTCAGCTATAGGATAGTCCCCCGTTTTGCTCCAAGTCCCCCCAATTCCCGCATTGTTGATAGCTATATCTATAGAGCCAAAATATGCTATGATAGCCTCATGCGTGGCTTGCATGGCAGGCAAGTCTATCACATTGGTTTGCCAAAAGTGGGCAGGCAAGTCGCGTTTGCGTAAATCTTCAGCGACTATTTCGCCTTCAGGATTTTGGTCTATGAGCGCGATACGTGCGCCTTGTTGTGCCAATTTTTCGGCAGTAGCTTTGCCAATACCAGATGCGCCTCCTGTGATGAGCGCGGTTTTTCCTGAAAAATCAAACATGAATATTTACGAGTTACAATCAAATTGCGGTTGTCAATCCGAAAAAAACGAATATTTAACCAAGACGGACTACTTAGGCACAATATTAGGCACAATGCCTGAAATAAACAAATGGAAACGTAATTTTTTTACGCACTCAATAGGGTTGTATCAATTTTATGGGTTCTTAGAAAGTCCTTGCAGAAAACAGGCATCTACTTCTACCGCCTTTACTAAAAAATTACTTTTTTTTAATGTACGCATGACGCATCTTTGCAAAAAGAAAACCTAACTTTGTGCTTATATGTGCCGACTTTTACTTTTTTTGTGTTTGACTTGCCTGCCCACCGCGCTCTGGGCGCAAAAAGCACCACGCCCTGACATCAATTTAGATGAATTTATACAGGCTCTTTTTCCTCAGCCCGAAGATGACGTGAATTATGAAAAAGTGTATGAAACACTCTTTTTGCTCTACACCAATCCGCTCGACTTGAATAAAGCCACACGCGAAGATTTGCAGGCATTGTATATACTTTCTGAACTCCAAATCAATAACTTCCTTGCCTACCGCAAGGAAAATGGGACGCTGATAACCCTGTACGAACTGCAAGCTGTACCGCTTTTTGACTTAGAAACTATTTATAAAATCCTGCCTTTCGTAACGGTTGATGACAGCAAGCTGATAAGCTCGCGCCCACTCTGGGAACGCATCACACGCGAAGCCGACTCACATTATTTGCTGATACGCTATGCCCGCACGCTGGAGGAGCAAAAAGGCTATACCGACCGCGCCACTGCCTCCTCGCGCTATCTTGGCTCGCCCGACCGCTTGTATATGCGCTACAGGATTAGCCAATCAAACGACTACAGCATTGGCTTTACGCTCGAGAAAGATGCAGGAGAGCAACTTATTTTCGACCGCAAAAGCTATCGACAAGGCGCAGATTTTTCGTCTTATCATGCCCATTTTCGGAATCTTGGCAAACTCAAAACATTGGCTTTGGGCGACTTTCAGGCACAATTTGGGCAGGGCTTGGTCTATTCAGCAGGGCTTACGGTAGGCAAGGGCGCGGAAACTGTCCAAACCCTCCGAAGGTCAAATCTTGGGCTTCTGCCCTATACCTCCAGCCTTGAGAGTGGCTTTTTTAGAGGGGTGGGCGCGACCTATCAGGTAGGCAAGTTCGAGGTTACAGCAATTTTTTCGCGCCTCCGCAGAGATGGCTCATTCTCTGAAACACTGGATAGTCTGGGGCTTGAGAACAGTGATGAAAATGTATTCATAGAAACTCTCCGTACTACAGGTATGCACCGCACCGCTTCGGAGATAGCAGGCAAGGGCATTTTCTTAGAAACTTCTGTAGGTGCAAATATACTTTACGCCCCCGAAAAAAGCCCGCTTCAGGTTGGACTTTCCTACCTTCATACAGGCTACAATTTGCCTTTTCAGCGCGGATTCAGGAGCGAAAAAGATAGTTTGCGGTTTTTGTATGAGTTCGCAGGCAAGTCCAATGGTATTTTGGGGCTTTCTGCCAACTATCAATGGCAAAACTTTTCGTTTTTTAGTGAAGTGGCTCGCTCAAGTAGCGGTGGCGTGGGAGGCTTGGGTGGTGTGATTGCAAGTCTTAGTCCTGCAGTGGATATGTCATTTTTATACAGACATTATGCCCGCGATTTTCACACTTTTTATGGGAGTGCCTTTTCAGAAAATACCCGCAATATCAACGAATCAGGCTTTTATTGGGGATTAAAAATCACACCGAACCGCAAATGGAAATTTGCGGCATATTTTGATAGATTTTCTTTCCCTTGGATAAGATACAGGGTAGATAGACCTTCAGATGGCTATGAGTACCTCACGCGCATTACGCACCAAGTTTCGCGCAAAATCAGCCTCTATGCCCAGATACGCCACGAAATCAAAGACCGTAACCTCAGCTCGGACTTCATCACCACGAATATGGGTGAAGTGGCTTCTACTGTGCGCAAAAATTATTTGCTAAACTTGGATTACAAGGCAGAAGAAATATTTACTTTGCGCTCAAGACTACAATACAGCACATTTCAGATAGGAGGGAAGCGCACTTCAGGCATTGCGGTAGTGCAAGACATAGGTGTCAAAATCAAAAAATGGGAGTTTGAAGCGCGTTATGCTATTTTTGGGACAGATGACTTTGACAATCGGCAGTATGTCTATGAGCAAGATGTACTTTGGGCTTTTTCCTTTCCTGCCTACAACGGACAAGGCACACGCAAGTACCTACTCATTCGATACGCGCCTTTCAAGCGGGTGGACATTTGGCTTCGATATGCGCGATTTGACTTCCGCGAGCAGGAAAATATCAGCAGTGCAGGCGAGGAGATACGCGGCAATACGCGCTCTGAAATCAAGCTACAGGTGCGTTTGAAGTTTAAGTAAAAAAACTTGCCTACCCAAGCGGGTAGGCAAGTTTTTTATTTGGTAGTTCAAATAATTTAGTGAAGTATAACTACACTCAAAAAACTATCTCAAAACATTGTTTATTGCGTGTGCCACACCATTAGTCGCCATCACATTTGTTACAGCTACAGTAGCTACTGTAGGGGGAGTTGTGTTAGGTGTAAGTGTTACTACACCAGCAGCTATGGCTACAGTCAATGTACCATTAGCGGCACTGATAACCTGTGCATTGGATAAGTCAGAGGAGAACGTTCTTGAACTTGTTACTACGTGCCTTCTAACGATACCTGCCAAAGCGGTCGCACCTACAGTAGCAAGTTCAGCATCACTCAAAGTGTTATCACTGTTAGCATCTAAGAAATTGAATGCCGCGTTTACGGGTGCAAATACTGTAAAGGGAGAACTTGCAGTACCACTCAATAAGTTAGCTAATCCTGCTGAAGGAGTTGTATTCGCATCAACATATTGAATCACACGAAGTAGGCGGGCAAAACGCGCATCAGTAGCTACCAAATTCGTAAGTGTGCCAGAGGCAGGAATTAATACACTTCCCATCACATGAACAACACCATTGTCAGCCTCTACATTCGCTGTAGCCACAGGGATACCATTTACAAACACTGAATTACCAGTGCGGGTTGTATAAACGGGGCGCGTGCCATCAAAGGTATTCACACTTGCATTCGGTCCTGCGGGTACTTGTGCCGCAAGAAACTGTCCATTCAATACGTGGTAGGTAAGAATATTGAGGATAGCGGCTGCATTGGCGGTATTAGACAAAAACGATTGGTTAAAATTTGCCGCTTCAAACGCCGCATTGGTAGGCGCAAATACAGTCAATTTTTGGTCAGTAGGTCTAACAAGCAATGCCGCTACATTGGTAGATGTATTGCGACTTACATTAGCCACTGCAGTAGCCAACAAAGACAAGTTAGCATTGCCAATAGCCGCATCTAAGATAGAAGTACGGGGCAACATGACTGCACTTATCGTGTGTATTCTGCCATTTTTTGCAACTATGTCAGGCGTTTTTACAGTGGCGTTGTTGATTACTACACTGTTGGTACTTTTACTAACCACCAAAGACTTGGTAGAAGCATTGGTTAAAATCTCGCCATTTGCAAGACTTTCCGCGCTTCTGTTCGTAACAAGTACGTGATTGCTAAGAATACTTACCAATTTGGTAGCATCTTCTGCTGTTACAGCCGCTTCGTTCATGTATCCAGCCGCTTTGAAAGCGTCATTGTCTGGCGCAAAAACAGTGAGTGTAGCCGCGTCAGCTGAGAGCGTACTTTGTATAGTTGTACCTGCTTTTATTACTGCCGCTTCCAAGAAGCTGAAGTTGGGGTCGTCAATTACGATTTGTGTGATTGTTTTTGCACTGTTCGGGGTGGGGGTTGGAGTTGGCTGGTTGTTGTCGTCGTTATCGCAACTGGTTGTGAATGTTGCAACTGATAGTAGCATAGCAACTACTGGGGTACGAAACGAAAAAAATGATTTTTTCATGGAGAAATAAAAAATGGAGGTTGTACTTTGATTTATGATTATAGAACTTCAGTATTGAAATAATGTTTTGTTTTTTATTAAAAAAATATAAAAAATATTTTTTAATAGTTCATAAAAACAACTATAATACATAAAAAAACAGCTTTTCTAAGCGATTTTTACGCATAGAAAAGCTGTGATTATATCTAAACTAAAAGGTTCCTGAAAGTTATTGTGGGCTTTACTAAAATTTCAGACTTCCGCATTTTTCAAGAGAGAAGCTATTTTTAAAAATACCCTAAAATACAAAATTTCATAGTTTTTGTACTTGAGAAAAGTCTGTCTTGATTAAGAACTCATTTGGTTCTTAAAAAGTTATGGTTCTTCAAAAAATATTACGGACTCTGTTTGCACTCCAGGATTTTAATTATAAATGGTTCTTCGAAAGTTATAGCGGAATTTGAAATAGGAGGCATTGTAAAAGTAAGTCATGTTACTTCAACCCTTCGGGTGTCTAAACTAACTAACTCATTTTGAGTTAGTTAGTTTAGACACCCGAAGGGTTGAAGCTCTCTAAAAATCGAATATCCGCAATAACTATTCAAGAACCTTATAAATTTTCTGAGAAAGGTATTTTTACATCATCTGCAAGTCTGTTTGAGAATCCAAATAGTTTTATTAACTTTGTGGATATGTGATTTTACCTGCCCTCAAAATGGACATTCGCCTTGCTTTGATAGATGATAATATTTCGCTTTTAGAAAACTTAAAACAAGATTTTGAGCCTTACAGCCATATCCAAACCTTGTTTGTAGCCTATGATGGGGAGGAATGTTTGGCTCTGCTGGAGCAAATACCTACAGCGCAACACCCTCAAATTTTGCTCATGGACATCAGTATGCCTAAGCTCGATGGCATACAAACTACCGCTCAAGTCTTACAAAAATATCCAAATATGTTGGTTGTGATTTTTACATCTTTTGAAGATGATGACAAAATCCTTGCCTGCATACAAGTAGGAGCAAAGGGCTATCTGCTCAAGACAGAAAAAATAGCCTTCATAGCCCAAACTCTCGAAGAGGTGATGCAAGGTGGCTCACTCATGTCGCCTTCTATTGCCCGCAAAATGTTCAGACTTTTGCAACAAAATGTCCCTACTGCTCCCGCTACTAAAAAAATAGACATACTCACAGCCCGCGAAAAACAAATCCTTGAGCTGGTAAAAGAGGGCAAAAAATACAAACAAATTGCGGATATACTTTTTATAGAAGAAGGTACTATCAAAAAACATATCCGCAACATTTATGAAAAACTGGGCGTACACGATAAACTAAGTGCGATTAAACTTACTTAGGCATCATCTTTAGTTCGCCTGAAGGGGTAAGTATCCAAATTTCTTTCTCTTTTGTGGGCGCGGCGGGGGCGCGTTCTATAAAGCATCTTACCTTCAAAGTATAAGCGTATTGGACTACAGGCTCTATCACGTGCGGATTCACGACTGCATCAAAAGTAGCCTCGCTTACTTTATTGTAATAATAGCTCAGGGGTTTGCGGACTTGTTGGATTTTGGGATTGCCTTGTGATTTTTTGACTTCTAAAGAGGTAGAGCTGAAGGCTTGGTAAGATTTGTATCGGTCTGTAGGGTAGTAAATGGTAGAGTTTTCGGCTACTACGCGGTTCGTGGTTGTGATTTGAATACCCAATTTCTTGTATCTTTCGAGCTTGCCTGCGATAATGGCTGAAGCCTCCTCCTGCATCTGGGCATATATTTTTTTGCTGTCATTGATGATATAGTCCACTCGCACGATGTCGTATATCTCGTATTGGGAGGCAAGGGTAAGGATTTCATTTAGTTTTCGCTCGTCTTGAAAAGAGATGTGTAGGTTTTTTTGCAACTCAAAGCCTTTAGGGACTTCATTGTAATTTTTGCTAAAAAGTTTCTTTTCTACTTCTACCTCATAGACAGGTATCAGCGACACCATGTCTATAAAAAACTGCTCTTGCTTTACGCCTATTTTTTGCAAATCTGCCCAAAAGCCATTGATGCGATTGTTCGCAATGGTATTGACCTCTGCGGCTGTTTCTCCAGCTTGGACGATATTAAAAATAGCGACCAAGTGGTCAGGCTTGGTATTAAAAAGTACACTGGCATCTACATCTATGAACTCATTGCTTACTATGCTCGCGGAGGGTGCGCCCACGTCAGGCGAGTTGGGAGGCAAGTTGTTATAGACATTTTGCTGTTGGTACTCTTGTTTGCTCTTTCGATTCGATTCGTTGTAGTTTACATTGCCTTTGGCTTGTCCAAAAAGCTCGGCTGTACTCAGAAAGCACAAAAAAATAAAGCTGGAGAGAAATGGGGTTCGTTTTTTCATATTTGTTTTTACTTTTTGGTAAGGGTTAGATTACAAAGATATAATTTTTATTGAAATAAAATCGTTAAATTACTAAAATTATATCCTTTCAACATGAAAAAAATCCTTGCCTCCCTGCTACTTTTGGGTGCATTCACTCTCTCCCAACAAGCACAAGCACAGAGAAAAGTGCTTACCAAACAAAAAGGAATCAATATCCAATACCAAGAAGAAGTACGCATAGCCCAATGCGAAACTGAAGATAAAAAGAAAATCTACAAACACCGCATTGCGGTTTATCTCATCAACGAAACGACAAAAGAAATCGTATTCGACAAGCCCCTTACTGCCAAACCGCCTGCCGACTTCAAATTCACAGGCAAAAAAGGCTCTTGCTGGAATCAAGAAGACAGAGGTACTTGGAAAGACATCTACAAAGTAGCGAGCGGTAGCGAAACGACTATTTTGGTAAAAGAAGTGCTGTCCGATAATCCGAATACGGCAGGCAAGCCTACTTGTGTGATACCTTCGTTTAAGTAAGTATCATCTCCGCCATTTCCAAAGCCAAAAAAGGTGCGAGCGAAACGCCCTTTGAACCTAATCCATTCAGGAGTCCGATATGCGGGTGTGTGGGGTGGATTTGTAAGGAAGGGCGGCGCGTTCGGGTGGCAGGGCGTATGCCTGCCTGCTGGTCTATGACCTCAAAAGGTACTTTAAGCCACTCTCTCAGCTGCGTAAGAAGCTCTTGCCTGCCCGCTTCAGTGGGGGTATTGTCGGGTTCGGTCTGGGTATTGTCGTAGGTCGCGCCCACTTGATAGATGCCTTCGCCCAAAGGTAAGAAAAACACGCCTTGCTTCAGAATGGCTGGGCAGGTGTAGGGTTCTTGGAGTCGGATTTTTATCCATTCGCCTTTATTCGGTGTGAAGGCAAGGTCAGGGAAAAGCGGATTTTGACGCGCTTGTAAGCCTTCACAAAAAATAATTTTTTGGGCTTCGATGTCCTGCCATATCACTTTGTCCTTGCCTACCTGCAGGTCTTCGTGTGTAAATCTTGCCTCCCTGAACGCATCTTGGGCAACAAGATAAGCCCGATAATCTTTCAATAAATCCGCTACTTTCACAAAACCCGACTGCCGAGTCTGCCAGCCACCGAGCGGACTATCTATCCAATGCTTGTAAGGTTCGCCTTGCGGTTCTTCTACGAATGGCGCAAAGTCAGGACTTGCGACACGTACCGATAGTTGGTTTTGGTTCTCAATGCTGTGGTAATTTCTATAAAAAGGGAGGGGCAAAAAAACTTGCCTGCCCAATACGCGCCCGATACTTTCATAAAACGGAACAAGCGTACTGAATAACTTGCCTGCCTCCCACGTAAGCGAAAAGTGCTTGCCTGTGATGGGATTGCAGATGCCAGCCGCTACTACAGACGAGCGGTTTTGGGCAGGCAAGTCTATGACTTGTACAGTTTTGCCTCTTTGGAGGAGGGCGTGCGCCATGCACGTACCCGCGATGCCTTGTCCAATAATTAAAAAATCTGTTTGCATTTGTTTTTTTAGTTGTTTTAGGCTAATTTTGGCAAAATATAATTTTTTAGCTTATGTTGCAGGTTCAAACATTTACTTTCAATGATTTTTATGAAAATACTTACGTGGTCTATGCGCCTACAGGCGAGGCTATCGTGATAGACCCTGGCTGTTATACAGATACAGAGGAGCGGGTTTTGCAGGCTTTCATTGCCTCCAAAAATCTGACTGTAACCCAGCTTATAAATACACATTGTCATCTTGACCACGTTTTTGGCAACTATTTTGTAAAGGATACTTATAAGGTTAAGTTTTATTGTCATTTGAACGAGTTGCCTGTCTTGGCTGATGTGCCTATGCGGTCGCAAATGTACGGATTAAATGGCTATGTGCCTTGCCTGCCAGACGAATATTTGAAAGAAGGGGACAAAATAACAGTGGGTGCGCATCAGTTGGAAGTGCTTTTTTTGCCTGGACACGCGCCAGGTCATATAGGTTTGCTCAGTAGGCAAGGTAATTGGATAATAAGTGGTGATGTACTTTTTAGAGA